>JAODMA010000079.1 GCA_025464545.1 Arthrobacter sp.
AGCTGTAGGTGTTTTGCGGCGCGAAGAAGCCAATGGTGTTGTAGCCCCAGTAGTTGTTGAGGCCCTTCTCCACGAGCGTGCCGTCGTTGACGAACTGATGGACGGGCATCAGTTCGATGGCGGTGACCCCCAGTTTCTGCAGGTGCTCGATCACTGCAGGGTGCGCGACGGCGGCGTAGGTGCCGCGCTGTTCTTCAGGGATATCCGGATGCAGCTTCGTCAGGCCCTTGACGTGCGCCTCATAGATCACGGAGCGGTGGTACGGAGTCTTCGGGGCACGGTCCCCGGCCCAATCGAAGAAGGGATTGACCACCACGCCCAGCATCACACGGCCAGCGGAGTCGTGGTCGTTGCGGGAATCAGGTTCGCCGAGGTTGTACGAGAACAGGGTGGGGTCCCACTCGACCTGCCCCGCGATTGCTTTTGCGTAGGGGTCCAACAGCAGCTTATTGGGGTTGCACCGCAGACCCTTCGCGGGATCGTAGGGTCCGGTGACCCGATAGCCGTACTTCTGGCCCGGCTGGATCTGGGGAAGATAGCAGTGCCAGACGTGCCCGTCCACCTCCACGAGCGGAATCCGTGTCTCGGCACCCCGGGCATCAATCAGGCATAGGTCGACGGCTTCCGCGACCTCACTGAAGACCGCAAAGTTCGTGCCGATGCCGTCGAAGGTCGCCCCGAGGGGATAGGACTGTCCGGGCCAAACTTCCATTGCTCTCTCCCGCTGCCATCTCTAAACGTTGCATTCGTGCCTACATCTAATCAAAAGTAAGCCTACTGACGAAATAGCAATTGCAGGTGATGATCCAGGGCCGCGCCACCCTGCCGGCGCCCGCCGGGCCTCTTGACGGTCCCTCAAGCGCCTCATAACATAAGCAACCTTAGTAATATCCCGCCGCCCGAAGGAGGACCACGCCCCAGCCTTCCGGGGCTGCTTTCCCACCGCCGTGGAAGAAGCGGGGGCAGTCCCCAACGTCCCCGGCTGCGAGCCGCAGTGAAGTGTCATCAATGTCATGCCATCGTCATACGAGGAGCCACCATGTACTTGCACACCCAACTACTGGTCAACGAAATTGCCGTCGACGAGCCTGATCCCGCGGCGGCCAATGCGCTTCAGGAAGGGCTGGGCGGGCAGTTCGGCGAGATGCGCACGATGATGCAGTACCTGTTCCAGAGCATCAATTTCCGGGGAGACCCCGCATCCAAACCGTACAAGGATCTGCTCCAGGGCGTGGGCACCGAAGAGATCAGCCATGTTGAACTGATCGGTACCACTATCTCCCGGCTGCTTGACGGTTCTCCCCAATACCAGGGCAAGAAGACGGACCCCGTTGACGAGCCCGGCGCCAAGGGTGCCACTCCCCTGAAGATCGCGCTCGACACCAGCAACATCCACCACTATCTGGTCGGCGCTCAAGGCGCATTGCCGGTGGACGCCGCCGGCAATCCCTGGCTCGGTTCTTATGTCTACAACAGCGGCAACCTGGTTCTGGACCTGCTGTACAACCTGATGCTGGAATCGACCGGTCGGCTGCAGAAATGCCGGATTTATGAGATGACCGAGAACGCCGCCGCGCGGTCCACGATCGCTTACCTGATCGTGCGCGACCAGGCCCACGAAAATGCCTTCGCGAAGGCCCTTGAAAGCCTCGGAGTGAACTGGGGCAAGGTGCTGCCCATACCGAAAACCAACGCCGAGCAGTTCCCGGAAGTGAAAAAGCTCCTGGACAAGGGCCTGCAAAGCATCCAGTACACGTTCAGTGCGGACAACGCCAGCGAAGCGTCCAAGCTGTATCGGGGCGCGTCCCCCTCCAACGACGGCACGGAGTTGACTACGGACGTCATGCCCGAGGGCTTCCCGATGGCAATGTCCCCGGAACGACGGGAAGAGTTTGCGCCCGGGCTGGATGCAGAGCTTTTGGCGCTCATCCAGGCCACGGCCGAAGTCGAGCTCAAAGACGCCGCCAACCCAAAGGAACCCCGCGGCTAGGTGCACGACCGTGGCGGGCAATCGAATGCAGCCCTCCAGGCTTGCGGCCCTCCTTTACGGGCTTGGACTGGGCGGTTTTGTGGATGGCATCGTCCTGCACCAGATCTTCCAGTGGCATCACCTGCTCAGTCACACCTCGGACCACCCGGTCGACACAGTGCCCGGGCTGGAAGCAAACACGCTCGCGGACGGGTTCTTCCACTTGGTGATGTGGCTCCTGGTGGTCGCTGCGTCGGTGACGACGATCGCAGCGTGGCGCCGGGGAGCGATCGCGCCGAACTGGAGCTTCCACTTTGGGCTGGTTCTCGCGGGGTGGGGAATTTTCAATGTGATTGAAGGCCTGATCAATCACCACCTACTCCAACTGCATCATGTCCGGGACGATCTCGGCGGACCTCCGGCCTGGGACATTGGCTTCCTGGTTGTGAGCGTGCTGCTCATCGCCGCAGGATGGCGTCTCCATCAGCGTGGCGTGCGTGCCCTTCCTCAGGGAGGGCCGTCCGGGACTCCTTAGCCGTTCTTTTCTTGACGCAGGTCGAGCGCTTCGAGAAGTCGTCTGACGGAGCCGCCGAGGTTCCACGCCGTGGCGAGCCGCTCGAGCTCGTCGCGGGCGTCGCCGACGACAGGGTGTAGTTGCGCGCCCGCCTCCTCGAGCGTCGGGAGGTCGAGGTCGCGCACGATCTTCACGACGGCGGGGGCAACCGTAAGGTAGTCCGCGGCCGCGGCGAGCTTCGAGCGCACGGATGCGGGCAGCCCGCTTCCCTCGTCCGCCGCGGCCGCGAGCAGCCCGTCCAGCGTGCCGTATTCTCCGAGCAGCGTCGCGGCGGTCTTCTCGCCGATGCCGGCCACGCCCGGCAGCCCGTCGGAGGTGTCGCCGCGGAGCGTGGCATAGTCGGCATACTGCTCGGGCAGCACTCGGTACTTGCCGACGACGACCACGGCGGTCAGGACTTCGAGGTTCTTCATTCCGCGGGCGGTGTAGACCACCCGTACCTGACGGTCGTCGTCGACGACCTGGAAGAGATCACGGTCCCCTGTCACCACGTCGACCGGCAACTGGGCATGGCTGGCGTAGGTGCCGACGACGTCGTCGGCCTCATGTTCTGCGGCCCCCACGATGGCGATGCCGGCGAGGTCGAGCACCCGGCGGATCATGGGGATCTGCGCCTCGAGCGCGTCCGGCACGATCTCCATGTCGGGGGCGCCCGCTACGACCTCCGCGACCCGGTGCGACTTATAGGTCGGAATGAGGTCGACCCGCCACTGCGGGCGCCAGTCGTCGTCCCAACAGGCAATAAGATGCGTCGCGTCAAAGTCGGTGGTGAGCCGCGCGATCATATCGAGCAGCCCGCGGACGGCGTTCACCGGCGTGCCGTCGGCCCGGCGGATTGTGTCAGGCACGCCGTAGAACGCGCGAAAGTACAGCGACGCAGTGTCGAGCAGCATCAGTCGGTCAGGCATAACTGATCCTGACACGGACGCGCCTGATCGCGTCGGACCCGTTCCGGTTTCGTGTCAAGAACCACGGAATGCCGAATCGGGCTTTTCTGATTCCGGGGCCGCGCAATCCGGGCTAGAGGAGGACCTCGCGTGCCCAGTGGTTGAGGTGCGCCACCGCGCTGCTTCTGACCGCCTCTGCGCGACACCACAGCACCTCGTCGTCTCCTGGCGGAACCCCCGCGCGCCTGGCCTCTTCCAAGCGCTGCACGACAGGGAAAGTTTCGTCGAAGACGAACTCGTGGGCTCCATGCTCGACTGCGGCCAGCCATTCGGTCGCATGCTGGATAGCCTTCATTCTTAAATCGTCAACGAGTACTCCGCCGGCGTCCGGGCCTCCGTCGCCCGCCTCGCCGCTGGCTGAATCGTAAAGCTTCACCACGTCCAGGGCAGCCGTTCCCTCTCCGGTGTCGTGCCAGATGACCGCTACTTCCGCGGGGTACCGGCCGGCGGCGGGAGTGAAACGCAGAAAGACGTTCACTTTATGAAAGTGATTCGGCAGAGCAAGGCCACGAGCTGACTCAAACCGGAGACCGGAAGTGGTCCCGTGGGCATCCCTGCCACGGACCAAAAGGTCCTTCAGCAGAGGCTCCCAGGCCCGGACCGGATCCTCTTCCCGCGCAATCCGGTTGAGGCGCTCCACCGACTCAGAGATCGAGACGTGCTGACTCCTGTCGCTTTGCACGCGCGCCGTCGTTGCCTCCCATATCGCAGACAAGGCCTGAACAGCTTCGTTAAAGAGTTCCTTCGACGTGTCACTCTTGAGTTCTGGAAACTCCGCATAGCCCAGAATGGAGGAAGCATCGTCGGCCAGCAGGGGGGCTTCCCTGCCATTGATGCTGATCCACTGCCGTGGGCCGAATTCCCGGTCCTCACCACTGCCCGGTTGCAGGGACCGCTCGTCCTTGAAGCCATACCGGAGGCGGAGAGCAATGTCTCCCACGTCCGCATCGAGGACGTGTCCGGACACGATGAACGGTGCCAGGACACGTGGAGAACCAACGTGGATCTGGACGCGTTGCAGCGCGCCTCGCCTGCAAAGGCGTGCGAATCGCTGGTCATCGGCGGTTGGGGTGTTCATAGGTGTCTCTATTCCTAGTCACCGCTGCCTTAACGTTAGAGAACCAGGACCGATGCCGGGAAGGGGTCGCCGAGACAAACGGCTTAGGTACGCTCTTGTATCGGGCCTTTCCCGTGTCCGCGATTTACTTAGGCTCTATACAGGCGTGCGCGGATTGCGTAAATTGGACCCACTCAGCCCCGAGGGTGAGGACCCGTTGCGGTTGGGTGCACAACCGCAAAGAGAGCCGCTGTAGCCGCACGGTGGCATATGGATGCACCCGCCGAAAAGAGCCGGCAATGGCCACTTCACATTTCGAACAATTCCTCCTTGAAGCCACGGTCCCGGATGAAACGGGCTGTCCCCTGGAGCCGGACTGCCTCTACGGCCTCTATACCAGCTGGTGTCTGCTCCACCACATCAGCCCCGCGCCCGAGATCACCTTCCGGGCGGCCATGGGCCGCTCGGTCGTCCATCGGCGCCACGGCCGGCTGCGGATGACGGGCCCGGCCGCGGCAGACTACATCCTGGCCAGCTACCCCGCCATGGACTGATGATGATCTCCCACGCGGTCGCCTCCCTGGTGGCGGTGCCGACAGGCGAGGCGGGAAAGGGCCGAAGATGATCGCGGTGCTGGTCATTGATATGCAGAACGCCTATTTCGAGGATCCGGCCCTGGGCGGGCAGCGGGACAAGCTGACGGCCGCGTGCAACGCGCTGATCAACGCCGTAGCCGGGAACGGCAAAGCGCTTCTGGTGAAGACGGAGCATGAGTCAGATAAGTCCACCTGGACGCTCAATATGCTCGACGACGACCAGGGATTCATCTTCCGTGGCAGTGAGCAGGCGGACTTTGTACCCGGGCTGCAGACCGACGGCGTGCCCCAACTGGTCAAGACGCGCGACAGCGCATTTGTCGGCACCGACTTGCTGCTGAGGCTGCGGAACTGGGGTGTCGAGACCATCGTCCTGGCGGGGGTGTCCACCCACAACTGCGTCGCGCAGACCGGAGCCGACGCCTTCGCCCACAACATCCGCGTCATCTACGCCTCCGAAGCCACCGGCTCCGAGGACACCGCAGCGGCCGACGCGACCCAGAGCATCCTGAGCCGGGAGTACCGCCAACGCGTCCTTCCCGTTGCGCAGATCAGGGAGCTCCTTAGCAGTCCTTCCGCTGCCTTGCCTGTGACCCGAATACCGCGGTGAACGGCGTACGGGCCCGCATTGGTGCATTGGTTCTTGTCCGGGAGCGCTGGCGGTTCTACCGTGGAGCGAGTGGGTTGCGGGAACCAGAGCCTGGATGGGCCGCGGGGCGGCCCCGGATGCACCCAAGGAGACAGACTATGACGTTATATCAGCCTGAACCAGTGGAGATCTCAACCCGGATGCGTCCTGGCGAATGGACGGAAGACAGCCTCTCGGAGCTCGTGGCGAATTACCGCCAGGAGCTTCTGGGGATGGGCGCGGCGCCGGGCGAGATCGATATCGTGACTGACCGCGATGAAGGCGGTGGCGTCAGCGTCGTGGCTACCTGGACGAAGGCCGATGTTACCGCGGGAGAGGTCCCGGGCGACGAGGTCCCTGGAGACGCGGCAGGCTGATTTGATCCGGGCGGCTTTTTGACGGTCAGGGATGCCCGTCGCCTTCTCCGGCATCATCCTTCGGAGTCCGCGCGCGGAAAAGTGCTGCGCCCGAGAAGCCGCCCGGTGGAGCCATGCGACGGACGGCAACCATGGACCACGCCCCAAACAGCACCCCCAAGGCGACGGCGAAGACCCCGACTGTGAACCATCCACCCTGCCCGAATATCATCAGCAAGATGCCCACCAGGCACAGACCCTTTGCAGCGACGTCCAGATACAACGGACCTCTCAGGTGCTCCATACGTCCAATTTTAAACCCGAAGCACCGGGGGTGGCCTCAGTAATCGGTGCGCAGGCCCTCCTTGAGCCACAGAGTGTCGCCCTCAACCCGGTCAAGCTCATCCGAGGCAAGGTACGCGTGGCCTGCGAACAGGCCCGACCTGTCGATCTTCACGTAGCCGATCCGCAGCAACCTCTCGGCGGTATGGCGGGGCAGTCTGGAAGCTTTCGCGAATTCGTCGATCACGCTACCGACGAGGCCCCCCGTTGCGGGATCAGTCTGGCCGTCCGAGGTCACTGCCTCCGGATCACCCATCTTCAGGTCCTCGACCTTGCCGATCTTCTTCCCATCCGGCGCTACAACGTGCATCCCTTCATACACTTGCTCAATGACGGCCATGACGTTCTCCCTCGACGCAACCGCTGAATGCAAGACCAGTGTAGGCCTGAGCGGCAACCGCGAATAGGGATCCCCAGAACCCGAAGGCGCAGTGCGCATTGATAAAGATCTGGTCGCCGCTTCAGCCACCCCGCTTGTGCTGGGCATCCTGTCGGACGGCGACCTGTACGGCTACGCGATCCTCAAGCGCGTGAGCGAATTGTCCGGCGGTGGCATGCAGTGGACCGACGGAATGCTCTACCCGCTACTGCACCGCCTCGAGCGGCTCGGCTACGTCTCCTCCTCATGGGGTACCTCCGACGCCGGTCGCCGGCGCAAGCAC
>JAODMA010000082.1 GCA_025464545.1 Arthrobacter sp.
CGGTCCTGCAGGCCGGATAGGCGGTTAAGATAACCGTCGGGCATGGGGGCGAATCCGTTGGTGAAATCCGTGCCCACCATCGTGGTGTCGAGAAAGACCTTGGGGTAGTCCAGGGCGAGGTCAGCGAAGGCGTCGTACTCCGGCATTCCCATGTGCGCAATAATCAGGACAAGCCCCGGAAACTTGGACAACAGACGGCGAACGTGTTCGGGTCCCGTGAAGGTCCCGGCCAGTGGGGCCGAACCGGCGTGGATCACGACGGGAATGGCCGAGCTCTCGAGCGCTTCCCAGGCTTCGTTAAGGAGCGGGCTCTCGGGGGCGAACCCGCCGACTTTGACGTGGACTTTGAACAGCTGAGCTCCGCTGTCTATGGCGCCGCGCACGTACCGACCAACCTCAGGTTCGGGGTAGAGGGTGGCGCAGTGCAGAGCATCCGGAATGCGCCGGGAGAAGTCCAGGCTCCAGTCATTGAGCCACTGGGCCATGCCAGGTTTGTGCGCGTAAGACAGTGCCGGGATGGCTTTCAGCCCGAATTCGCGCAACCGTGCCAGCCGAGATTGCTCATCAGTGCGATATTGGATCGGCCACGGCCGCCCGTAGTTCTCCTCTGCACGGTCGAAGTACGTCCAGACCTTGCGCATCATCGGCTCCGGGAGGAAATGGACATGTACATCCGCCAAGCCCGGTATCCCCAGGGCGTGCAGGTACTCCGGTATCTCGTCGTCATCAAGGGGCCCTGTGATTTTCATGCTCCCGCCACACTGCGACTCTACATCCCCGGATACAGCCAGTAGCAATTTCTCGCACCCTCCGGCCTCTTGCTCCTGGAACAGATAGTAGCCAGGGGAACTGGCCTTGTAGGTGCCTTCGCCGTAGCGGGCCACGTCCAGCACCCTGCCGTCTTCGAAGACGGAAGCTTAGAACGCGGCGGCCTCCTCGGCCTGGATGTCGAACCACAGCACGTGGTGATTTTTTCGCTCACTGCACACTCTTCCCATCCGCCCGTGCGCAAGCCTGTGTCCGGCGGCGCTGCGGGTTGAGCCAGAGCCCAGTCCGGTGGCATCGGAGGCACAATGGCCCGGTTCCCGGCCGGCGCCGGGGCCGTATGCTGATGCGGCCAGGCCAGGCTGCCGGGCTAGGCTTGAGACCATGACGTCTCCCACGCCCCCACGCCCCCGTGCCTCCGGCCGGAGCCCGCACCCCAAGCGGGCGGCAGCGTCGTCCGTCGTGGCCGATGTGGCGCTGATCCTGGTCTTTGCCGCCATCGGCCGGGACGCGCACCAGCGCGGTGAGATCGTGACGGGGGTCCTGGCAACTGCCTGGCCTTTCCTGGCCGGCGCTGCCGCAAGCTGGGTCGTGCTGCGCGCCTGGCGCGCTCCCCTTGCGTTGTGGCCGACCGGCGTCGGCGTCTGGCTGGGGACTGTGGCCGTGGGCATGCTGCTGCGCGCCCTCACCGGGCAGGCGGTGGTTCTGCCGTTCGTGGTCGTGGCGCTCCTGGCTCTGGGAGTTTTGCTGCTGGGATACCGGATCCTGGCCTCCGCGGTGGACCGGTTGCGGGCACGCCGCCGGCGGGCCTGATGTACTAGGCTTGCAGGGATATGGCACTGCCTCCACGGGCCATTTGATCGGCCGGCAACGGCGCAACAGATCCGGAAAGGACCAGATGTGGTCACCGCTTTCGTCCTGATCAAGACAGACGCTTCCCGCATCCCGGAAACCGCGGAGGAAATCTCCGCCATCCAGGGCATCAGCGAGGTCTATTCCGTGACCGGGGAATGGGATCTCATTGCCATCGCCCGGGTGCCGAAGCACGAGGATCTTGCGGACGCGATTGCGGACAAGCTCTCCAAGGTCGCCGGCGTCGTTCACACCACCACCCAGATCGCCTTCCGCGCCTATTCCCAGCACGACCTCGACGCGGCCTTCGCCCTCGGCTTGGAACAGTAGCCGGCGACACCGGCGCGGAGCCGCCGTTCAGGCCCGTGGGCCTCAGCTGTGGGAGAGCGCGACCCAGCGATCCAGCACCTCGGACGCAGCACCGGACTCGACCGACTCTTCGGCCCGCTTCAGCGCCGCAGCCATCCGCTCCCGGAGCGGGCCGACCGCATCGAAGTCGAAGGCCACGAGGCCTGCGGCAGCATTCAACAGGGCGGCATCACGCGCGGCTCCCGGCGCACCGGCCAGGACTGCACGGACGACGGCGGCGTTGGCCGCCGCGTCCCCGCCGCGCAGCTCTTCAAGGGTTGCCTGACGGATTCCGAGCTCGCGCGGGTCAAAGGTTCCCTCGGTAACCCCGCCGTTGCGTATCTCCCAGATTCGCGAGGGTCCGGTGGTGGTCAGTTCATCCAGCCCGTCGTTGCCGCGGAAGACGAGTCCGCGGCTGCCGCGCTTGGCCAGCACGCCGGCCACCAACGGCGCCATCCGTTCATTGGCGACACCGACGGCCGATGCCTGGACATGGGCGGGATTGACCATGGGACCGAGGAAGTTGAAAGCCGTCGGCACGCCCAGTTCCCGGCGGGCAACCGCGGCGTGCCGCATCGACGGATGGAACACCTGGGCAAAGCAGAAAGTGATCCCGGCCTCGTCCGCGTTCAGCGCCACCTGCGGAATCGGAAGATCCAACCGGACGCCAAGGGCCTCCAGCACATCGGCAGAGCCGGACGTCGAGGACGCCGCGCGGTTGCCATGCTTGACCACTTTTGCGCCCGCGCCGGCCGCGATCAGGGCGGCCATGGTGGATATGTTGACGGTGTTCTGCTGATCCCCGCCCGTGCCGACGATGTCCAGCTTCTCGCCGGCAATGTCAATCGGGTTGGCGTTGGAGATCATGGCCTCCACCAAGCCGGCAAGCTCGTCCACGGTCTCCCCCTTGGACCGCAACGCAACGAGGAATCCCGCTACCTGCGCCGGGGACGACTCCCCGGACATGATCGAGTTCATCGCCCACTGCGTGCTGCCGGTCGTAAGATCCGTGCCGTCGATGAGTGCGCCGATGAGCCGCGGCCAGGTGTTGCCTGCGGGCTGGGCAGATGCCTGAGAAGTCACCTCCCGATGCTATCGAGGAGCGGACCGCTATGACCAATGTGAACGGGTACGGGAACTTTTCCGCGCGAATTCGCGTCTTTGTAGAAAAAGTCCTCCGAAAACGCGGTTTGCGTTGGGCAGGACGGA
>JAODMA010000107.1 GCA_025464545.1 Arthrobacter sp.
CCAGGAACGACAGGCCTGAGGATACGGGGAAATCGTCGGTGGTCGTGGCGGCGATCGCCTTGAATGCGGCGCTCCAGGCGTCCCATTCGGACCAGCTCTCCAGCTCCGAACTCAAGCTCTTCCTCGAATGGCTCCACCGGATCTCCACCAGTTCCACCAGCTAGCTCGTCGAAATTATCGGATCATCCTGCGGTGCAGCGGGAATGACGGTTAGGAAAATCACATGGCAACAGAGACAGTTGCGAAACCCCGCACCAGCGTGCGGGTGGGCGTCCAGAAGTTCGGGACGTTCCTGTCCGGAATGATCATGCCCAACATCGGTGCGTTCATCGCCTGGGGCCTCATCACGGCGCTCTTCATCGAGAAGGGCTGGATCCCGGTCCCGGCCTTGGGCGGCTTCGGCACCAATGCCGAAGGCGTGCCGAATGTAGGCCTTGTCGGCCCCATGATCACCTACCTGCTGCCGCTCCTGATTGCCTACACCGGCGGCCGGATGGTTTATGACGTCCGCGGCGGCGTCGTTGGCGCCATCGGCACCATGGGCGTGATCGTCGGTGCCGGCATTCCGATGTTCATTGGTGCCATGATCATGGGCCCCCTGGGCGGCTGGACCATGAAGAAGATCGACTCGATCTGGGACGGCAAGATCCGGCCCGGCTTCGAGATGCTGGTGAACAACTTCTCGGCCGGCATCTGGGGTGCGCTGTTGGCCATGCTGGGCTTCTACGGCATCTCCCCGCTGGTCACGGCCTTCAGTACGGCCGCCGGCAACGTGGTCCAGTTCCTGGTCAACAACGGCCTGCTGCCCCTGACCAGCATCTTCATCGAACCTGCCAAGGTGCTTTTCCTGAACAACGCCATCAACCACGGTGTGCTGACCCCGCTGGGCATCCAGCAGTCCCTGGAGCAGGGCAAGTCCATCCTGTTCCTGCTTGAGGCCAACCCCGGCCCGGGCCTCGGCATTCTGCTGGCCTACATGTTCTTCGGCCGTGGCGCGGCGAAGGCTTCAGCCCCCGGCGCCGCGCTCATCCATTTCTTCGGCGGCATCCACGAGATCTACTTCCCGTATGTGCTGATGAAGCCGATCCTCATCCTCGCCGCGATCGCCGGCGGCATGACGGGCATCGCCACGCTGGCCGTCACCAACGCCGGCCTGGTGGCCCCTGCCGCCCCGGGTTCCATCATCGCGGTGATCGCCCAGACTTCCCGCGACAGCTACCTCGGTGTGATCCTCGCGGTTGTACTCGCCGCAACCGTCTCCTTCCTCGTCGCCTCCGTCATCCTCAAGTCCAGCAAGACCCCGGTCGAGGACGACCTCGGCGATGCAACGTCCCGCATGGAACAAATGAAGGGGAAAAAGAGCTCCGTCGCCTCAGCCCTCACGGGCGCCGGTGCGGGAACCGCCGCCGGTAACGCGGCGGAGGCCGGAAACGTTGCAGTGCTGGCCGGCCCCATCAAGAACATCGTCTTCGCCTGCGACGCCGGCATGGGGTCCAGCGCGATGGGCGCCTCGGTGCTCCGGAACAAGATCAAGGCGGCCGGCTATCCGGACGTGAAGGTCACGAACGCCGCGATCGCCAGCCTCAGCGACACCTATGACGTCGTCATCACCCACCAGGACCTGACCGAGCGGGCCAAGCCCGCCACCGCCAGCGCCGTGCACGTGTCCGTGGACAACTTCATGAACAGCCCCCGCTACGACGAGATCGTGGAACTGGTCAAGAGCAGCAACGCGGAATCTGCACCGGCTGCCCGGGGCGCGCATGTCGCCGAGGCAGCTGCGGCAGAAGCCGGAGCGGACACCGTAACGGAGCCAGGGGGCGGTCCCGCCGGCATCCTCGTTGCGGACAGCGTCATCCTCAACGGCACGGCGACCACGCGCGACGCCGCTATCGACGAAGCCGGCCGGCTCCTGCTGGCCCGCGGCGCCGTCGACACCGAATACCTGGAAGCCATGCACGAGCGTGAGGAATCCGTGTCCACCTACATGGGCAGCTACCTCGCCATCCCGCACGGAACCAACGCCGCCAAGGACCACATTATGAAGTCCGCGGTTTCCGTGGTCCGTTACCCGGAAGGCATCGACTGGAACGGCAAGGAGGTTAAATTCGTCGTCGGCGTCGCAGGCATCAACAACGAACACCTGCATATCCTGTCCTCGATAGCGAAGGTCTTCACCAACAAGGCACAGGTGGCGCAGCTTGAGGCGGCAACCACGATTGACGAAGTCCTGGACCTCTTCGGAAAGGTGAATTCCTAGTGAAGGCTGTTCATTTCGGAGCCGGAAATATCGGGCGTGGATTCGTGGGTCTGCTGCTACACGAGGCGGGGTATGAGGTGGTCTTCGCGGATGTTGCGGAGGACCTCATCACCCAGCTGGCCGCCGCGGACAGCTATCAGGTCCACGAGGTGGGGGAGCGCCCCTCCGTCCGCACCGTGCAGAACTTCCGCGCACTGAACTCCAGCAGCCAGGAGGCGGACGTCGTCGCGGAGATCGCGACGGCGGACGTCGTCACCACCGCGGTGGGGCCGCACATTCTGAAGTTCGTGGCCCCCGTGATCGCCAGGGGGATCGCCGCCCGGGCGTCTGGATTGGCTCCGCTGCAAGTGATGGCGTGTGAAAACGCCATCAATGCGACGGACATCCTCAAGGAGGAAGTGGCGGCCCAGTGGGATCCGGCGGCCGGTTCCCTGGGTGCGACTGCGGTGTTCGCGAACACCGCAGTGGACCGGATCGTGCCCAACCAGGAGGCCGGGCAGGGTCTGGACGTCACGGTGGAGACATTCTATGAATGGGTGATCGACCGCACCCCGTTTGGGGACTCGGCGCCGGTGATTCCGGGGGCGACCTTCGTGGACAACCTCGAACCGTACATCGAGCGGAAACTGTTCACGGTGAATACCGGGCATGCTGCGGCGGCGTACTTTGGTTTTGAGGCCGGCCTGGAGAAGATTTCTGAGGCCATGGCCGACCAGGACGTTGCAGCGGACGTACGCGCCGTCCTGGACGAGACCAAGGAGCTGCTGGTGGCCAAGCACGGTTTCAACCGTGAGGAGCAAGAGGCCTACGTCCAGAAAATCCTGGGCCGTTTCTCCAACCCGCACCTGCCGGACACGGTTAACCGGGTGGGCCGGGCGCCCTTGCGCAAGCTCAGCCGGCACGAACGTTTTATCGGCCCGGCGGCGGAACTGGCCGAGCGCGGGATCATCCCCGAAGCCCTGCTCGGTGCGATTGCCGCCGCCCTGCGCTTCAACGACCCGGCCGACGCCGAGGCCGTGGAGTTGGCAAAGATCCTCGCTGCCTCCGCGCCGGACGAGGCGACGGAGAAGATCACCGGTCTGGCGCCGAACCACCCGCTGTTCCCTGCGGTGACCGCGCTGGTCGAAGAGGCGAAGGCCAGCGTCTAGGCAGTCCCCGGAAGTAAAAT
>JAODMA010000128.1 GCA_025464545.1 Arthrobacter sp.
CGAGGATGCTGGGCTCGTAGGAGCGGCCGTACCTGGACTTGGGGCCGGCTCCGACATCTTCCATTTCCTTGCGCATCAGCCCTGCCTCCTTCTCGTTCCTGGCGTAGCCGTTAATGACCGTGTCGGCGTGGTTCTTCAGGAGTTCGGAGAGGTGTGTGCGGGCGTTCCGCAGGCGGTCGAGTGCCGTTTCGGGAGTGATCGTGCCCGCGGCGAGTTCCGAGGTCCATTGTTCCAGCTCCCGGTCACTTTGCTCGCGGAACGAACGGAGGGCCACAGCAGTTGTGGAGTCGCCCCCGGCGTGGCGCTTGCTGAGCATCTGCTCCAGGGCCGCGAGGTCGGTGCGGAACGGCGCGAGCTGCCGGTCCCAGGCCGGGGCCCACGTCGATCCGCGGTTGAGCAACGCGTTGGTGTCGGCAATGACGTCATCCAGGGCGTCGAGTTCGGAGGCGGCGTCGGCGTAGCTCCGGACCAGTTTCAGTTTGGGCCGTCGGCTCAGGTCCTTCGCGGACAGTGCGTGTACCTGGTTGGAGAGATCCGCGGCCGTGTTGTACTTCGCCAGAAAACCGCGGTGCTTCTCCAGCACGATGCTGCCGTATCGTGACGATTCCGGGATGGTGCTGGCGTTCAGTTCTGTGACTGGCAGGTCCATGCTGACATTCGCGTAGCTGGCGTCCCCGCGGGCGAGCTCCTTTCGGCTGCTGACCCGGGTCCGCCAGCGAACGATCAGCCAGGACGCGGCGCCGGCCAAGGCCGCCGTTGCCGTGGTCCAGGCGGTAACGAGGAACGCGGTGGACCGGTACCACGGCTGGTTGATCAGCTCGGCTCCGCGCTTGATCCCGGCGATGGTGCCGTCGGTCCACTGGGCATCACGGAGCAGCTCCTTGGCCGCATTCTGGATGTCATCGCGTTGTTCCAGGCTGACTTTGCGGTCCTCTCCCATATACGTCCCGACCTGCCGGCCCACCGGGTCCAGCGCGAAGATGAAGAGCCCGTCCGCCCACTTCTGACCGTCCGCGCTGGTCCAGTCGGCGTGCTCGGCGCGGGCAAAGCGAAGGACTTCCTCGTTGAGATTGTCTGAGGCCGTTCCGTTGTAGGTGTACACGGCCACCTTGGTGGGCTGATGAAAGTCAATGGACTGCACCGCAGGCAGGAGGGTGTTGCGGTCCAGCACGCCTGCCCGGTCCTCCACCACGACGTCGGCCGGCGGGACGGCGAGCGCGGCCGGCGCTGCGCATGCCAGCCCGGCCAGGACCACGACCAGGGCGCCGAAGAGTTTCCGCAAAATTCCCATTTGCTGAGCGTAGTGCCTGCCGTCCTTGCCGTCGACGGCGGCCCGGGCCCACCCGGGCTGCAGTTCCGTTAGGCTGGCCACAACTACGTCCGGCTCCGGGAAAGGGCGCGTATCCAAGTGTTCGAGAATCCATTCTGATGGCTGGCGCCTTGGAGGCCGCCAGTCCTGTTGACGACCTCACCGGGATCGTCGGGTTTGCCGCACGCGCCGTCGACTCGCTGGGGGAGTGGGGCGTTGGTCTGTTCACGCTGGCCGAAACGGTGTTCCCGCCCATTCCGAGTGAGGTCATTCTGCCTCTGGCGGGTTTCCTCGCCCGGCTTGGATCAATGAACCTCGTGCTGGTCCATCTGACCAGCACCCTGGGTGCCTACGCAGGCGCGCTGGTGCTCTACTGGCTGGGCGCGAGGCTGGGATTGGAGCGGTCGATCCGCTGGCTTTCCAGGATGCCCCTCGTCGACCGGGAGGATATCGAGAAGGCGGCCGGCTGGTTTCTGCGGCATGGCCGGTCCGCTGTTTTCTTCGGCCGCCTGCTGCCGGGCGTGCGGAGCCTTATTTCGCTGCCGGCCGGTGCCCAGCGGATGAACCTTGGCACCTTCAGCCTTTTCACGGTCGCGGGAAGCGGTCTTTGGAACGGCCTGCTGATCGGGCTCGGCGCCCTGCTGGGACCGCAGTACAGGCTGATCGATGAGTATGCGCGCTTCCTGAACTACGCCGTCTCCGCCGCCGTGGCTTCCGTCATAGGTTGGCTGATCGTGAGAAGCATCCGACGGCGACGCGACCGGCCATCCGGGCGGGATGGGACTTAGGGGTGTCCTGGAGCGCGCAAGCGAGCGGGCGTAAGGGCGGCCCGCCAGGTGGGAACGGGCCGCAGCCGTAAATGCCGGATTGCCTGGACGTTCCGGAGTATGAACTCTGGCCGGCCAGTCCAGGGATTCCCTGTCGGGGTCAGTAGGCCTCCAGCTTCTATACCCTGCTTCTGCGGCCAGCAACGGCGCCGTAGATCAGCAGCACGATGATGGCGCCGAGGATGGCGAGGAGCCAGGTCCGCAGATCGAAGAATTCACCCAGGCCTCCGCCGAAGATCAGAGAACCGATCCAGCCTCCCAGTATTGCGCCGACGACGCCCAGGACAAGGGTGATGACCCAGCCTCCGCCCTGCCTGCCGGGAAGGATGGCTTTGGCAATTGCTCCTGCGATAAGCCCGAGAAGGAGAAATCCGAGGATTCCCATGTCTGTACTTCCTTTCGGTCTGACGGTCGCGCAATTGCGACCGTAACCAAGAGTTTCCCAGTATGCTTACCGGCGTTCAAGACCCTATGCTCGGGGCATCGACGATTAGTCGTGATCCGCGCCGGGTTCCGCTGCTGTGCGCTGTTCCTTTGCCGGGTGCCGGGCTTGTTCGAGATGGTGGGCCAGCTTTTCCTCAGCCTCCGCGCGGCGCTGCCCGACGATACGCATTTGCTGGGTCGTCGGGTTTTCGTGACGGACAATGTGACCTGGCTGGCGGCCTCGGGCCGTGCCGCCGGGGTTGCCGTGAGGCGGATGAGGATCGGTGTTTTCGCTCATAAACGAATCGTCCCACAGCACTTCTCCGAGAAGAAGGGTCCATGTCGGCCGGCGCGGGCCCTTTCCTTGTCAGCCTTTCGGGCCGGGGCTAGCCTGATGCCGGGGGCGCGATGATGGGCCCGCGGCCGGGAGATCCCGGGACGCCATCGAATCTATCCTGGCCCTGCAACCGCCAGGACAGGTCTGGTTGACGCAGCGTACACGTGCGCTCGGTGACGGGTCCCTGGACGTGTACCTTCGCACCAGGGTCCTGCGCTGCCGCTGCGGTTTTCAGATGGAAATACCTGTCTGAATCCCGCCCGGCGGGGGCCGCTGCCCCTGTGCAAACCCCGCACCCCCGTGGCACTTGGCTGCTGCTACCGCGGTATCCGCCGGCCGCCGGAACGGTTCAGGATGAACAGCAGAACGCTGATCA
>JAODMA010000111.1 GCA_025464545.1 Arthrobacter sp.
GGGCGGCGTACGCTGAACCACGACTGCAGGCGGCCACGGGTTGGCTCGCGCTGCTACGCCCCCAGACGGGGCGTCCGACGTCGCACCGACGCCGGAGCGATGTCACCGGCGGCCGCCGCGGGTGGTCCACGCCCTCACCGCCCGGCAAGCCGGAAACTAGACCCCGTAGCTGCTGTAAGGTGCGCTGCTGATCACTATCCCAAGGATCACGATGACCAGGATCGTGAGCGCAACCCCCACATAGCCGAGCACCAGGCCCGCTATCGCCATGCCCCGGCCGGCCGGCTCCCGCGTAAGCGCCATGTGCCCCAGGATGACGGCCGCGATCTGCGGTAGGAGGAAGAACCCGAACCCCACCAGTGCGGCAATGCCGCAGCAAAGGCTGGCGATGCTCAGGGCCTTGGGCTCGGCGGGCACCCCGTAGTAGCCCGGCTGGCCGTAGGCGTTGTAGCTTGCGCCCTGTTGACCCGGCGGCGCGTATTGCTGGCCGTACGGCGGTTGCCCGAAAGGCTGATGGCCATAGGACTGCTGGCCGAAGGGCTGCTGCGGTGCCGCGCCGAACGGTGTGCCGTAGGCGTCCCTGGGCTGGCCGTAGTCGGGGGTCGGCTGTCCGTTCTGCTCGTCTGCCTGCCCGTTCGCACCGAACCCCGGCTGGCCGTAACCCGGCTCGGAACTGGAGCCGGCGGCCCGGGCCGCGCGCTCAGTCCCGTACGGTGGAGTGTCCGGCGGCTGCTCACCGTACGGCGCGTCGTCCTTGCCCGAAGTCGGCTGGTCAGTCATGGAAGTCCCCTTTTTAGTCTCTGGATCCAGCCTACCGCCGCGCCGTTGCGATGGTCAGGAAATTCTGCGTCACAGGGGCGTGATTCCGCGCAAATCATGTCGTGCTCCCGTCTCGTCTGGCATGCTAATGCCATGGCTAGCCGCGCGGGCACAGTTGCCCAACCCCAAGACCTTGTTGACCTCACTGCGCTTTTGGATGCGTACTACGACGTTTCGCCGGATTTAGGTGACCCCGGGCAACGCGTAGCCTTCGGCACCTCCGGGCACCGCGGCTCCAGCCTGAAGGCATCCTTCAACGAGCCACACATCCTGGCCATCACCCAGGCCATTGTGGAGTACCGGGACGGCCAGGGCATCACCGGGCCCCTCTATCTGGCCAAGGACACCCACGCACTGAGCGAGCCGGCGCAGAACTCCGCCTTGGAAGTGCTCGCGGCGAACGGCGTCAACGTGCTGATCGACGCCCGCCACGGGTACACGCCCACCCCGGCGCTGAGCCACGCCATCCTCAGCCACAACAACAACTCCCCTGCCGGGGCGCCGCAGGCTGACGGCATCGTCGTGACACCCAGCCACAACCCGCCCGGCGACGGCGGCTTCAAATACAACCCCCCGCACGGCGGGCCTGCGGACTCGGATGCCACCGGCTGGATCGCCAACCGCGCCAATGAACTGCTGGAGAACGGTTTGCGCGGCGTCAAGCGGATCCCGATCGCCGACGCCCTCAGCGCCGGCACCACGGGCAAGTTCGACTTCCTCAGCAGCTACGTGGACGACCTGCCCTCGGTGCTGGACCTTAATGCGATCCGCGAGGCCGGCGTCCGGATCGGCGCCGACCCGATGGGTGGCGCGTCCGTGGACTACTGGGGCGAGATCGGCGAGCGCCACCACCTGAACCTCACCGTGGTCAACCCGACTGTCGACCCGCAGTGGGCTTTCATGACGCTGGACTGGGACGAGAAGATCCGGATGGACTGCTCGTCGCCGTCGGCGATGGCGTCGCTGATCAACCGCATGTCCGAAGGAGCGACGTTCGACGTCGCCACCGGAAACGACGCCGACGCCGACCGGCACGGCATCGTGACACCTGACGGCGGCCTGATGAACCCCAACCACTACCTTGCCGTTGCCATCGACTACCTCTACCGCCACCGCACCGGCTGGAATCCGCAGTCCGTGATCGGCAAGACACTGGTCTCCTCCTCCATCATCGACCGGGTGGCCGACAGCCTGGGCCGCAAGCTCGTTGAAGTCCCCGTGGGCTTCAAATGGTTCGTTCCGGGCCTGCTGTCCGGCGAGGGAGCCTTCGGCGGCGAGGAATCGGCGGGTGCTTCCTTTAACAAGTTGGACGGCAGCGTGTGGACCACGGACAAGGACGGCATCCTGCTGGCATTGCTGGCCTCGGAGATCACCGCCGTGACCGGCAAGTCGCCGTCGCAGCTCTACAAAGGCCTCACCGACCAGTTCGGCGACCCCGTCTATGCACGGATCGACGCGGCGGCCAGCCGCGAGCAGAAGGCAGCGCTTGGCAAGTTGTCCCCTTCGGATGTCACGGCTACGGAACTGGCCGGGGAGACCATCACCGCCAAGCTGACCGAAGCACCCGGCAACGGCGCGGCGATCGGCGGCCTCAAGGTGGTCACCGAGAACGCGTGGTTCGCGGCCCGGCCTTCCGGCACCGAGGACGTCTACAAGATCTATGCCGAGTCCTTCAAAGGCGCCGAGCATCTCAAGCAGGTCCAGGCCGAGGCCAAGGCTCTGGTCGACGGCGTCATCTCCTAGCGCTCAGGCGGGCTTTTCCTCAAGTTGGCTGGCCAGCACCGAGCGGTCCCTGCCCAGCGATTTCGCCTTGTAGAGTGCCGCGTCGGCTGCGGCCACCATCTTCGGGAGTTCGACCCGCCCGTGGCCGGTGGCCGCGATACCGTAGCTCACCGTCGGGAGGCGCGGGACCGCGGTCGACTGCCACGCCTCCAGGCGGCGGCTGATCTCCGCCGCAATGTCGCTGGCCACCTCCGGGGTGACTCCGGGAAGCAGCAGGATGAATTCCTCGCCGCCGTAGCGGCCCACAAGGTCCGTGGCACGGACCGTGGCCCGGCAGGCGTCCGCGAATGCCTGGAGTGCCGTGTCGCCGGCGGAATGGCCGAACTCGTCATTGATGGCCTTGAAGTGGTCCAGGTCCGCCAGGACCAGGGAGCCGGTGGTCCGGACCCGGTTGAGGCGGTGGAGTTCGTGCTCGGCGAGCTCCAGGAACGCCGCCCGGTTCAACAGCCCGGTCAGGCCATCGAAGGTCGCCCTCGCCCGCAAATCCTGGTTCAGCTGCTCGTTACTGAGCTCGGCCATGGTAAAAGACGCCACGACCAGAATGACGGCGGAGAACAGGGTCGTGGTGACCGATCCGAACACCGAGAGGAACACCGGTCCCTCGGGTCCGTCCGCCAGGAAGGCGACGAGCCGTGCCAGGTAGAAAACCGACAGAATGCCTGATCCGAAGGCGAGGGTCCGGTGCACGCGGGAAAAATTGCGGTCGAGCAGGAAGAGCTCCCGGCACGCCAGTCCGATTAAGACGCTCATTGATGCCAGATAGAACGGGCCACCTGCCCAGATGTTGGTGGCCGGCCGGTCCAGTACGGAGGCCACGGCGGTGATGGCAGGGGCGACCACGAGAAGCCACGGATTGGGCACCGCGGTCCGCAGCGAACGGGCGCCGGCCCAGATACTGGCCGCGCCTGCCACCAGAAGCACGTTTCCGGTGGGGTTGGCCCACACCTGATGGACCGTGCCGTCAAAGAGGTACGCTGCATTGCCGGCCAGGAACAGGAACAGGGCCATGCACCACCAGCCGCTGTAGGCGGAACGGGTCCGGCGGAACGTGATGAAGTAAAAAAGCAGAAGCAGAGTCAAGTCGACCACCGCTAAAGCGACCCGCAAGGTTGCGGTGTCAAGCATCATGTTGTGGCCCCCCAGTCCGCACCTTATAGCCCGAAACTTCTGGTCGCAGCGTCGCGTGACCTTAGTATCGCACCCCCGGAAGGATTCCCCGGCGCATGTTCGATATGACTCGCCTTCGCCACAACGGCTTCGCCGCCGCGCGCATCGCCCCGGGCGGTCCAGCCAAGAACCGGAACCTGGCCGTCCGGAAAGGGACGACCGCGGCCCTGTGCCGTGGAGGCGCCTGCGGACTAGACTGGAGATGGCCCCGGATGCGGCCGTGCGCTCACCCGCAGAATTGCGTCCCGAGTGCCTCCGGCCTGTCCCCCATGGTGCCGGAGGCACCTCCGCGTCTGCCAGTGCCGGAGGCACCTCCGCGACCATGGTCCCGAGCCGTCAGACCGTGCGGACGACGTCCTCGTAGGCGAATTTCGGCTTCGCCACACCCCACGCGTCCTCGGCCGGCTGGCCGATATTCACCACCAGGAAGCTCTTCTGGCCGCCCCCAGGGAAGAACGCCGCGTCGATCTTGGCGAAGTCCGCACCCGTCATGGGCCCGGCCGAGAAGCCGAGCGAGCGGACCGCCAGGATGAAGTAGCCGGCCTGCAGGTGGGCGTTGTTGTTGCCGGTGGCCGCCGCGAGGTCCGGGGAGGCGTCGTACATGGCCTTCGGGGCGTTGTAGCCGGGCAGGAAGGTGTCCCACTGCTCCTGCCATGAGGTGTCGTAACTGAGGATCGCGACGAGGGGCGCCGACGCGGTCTTGGCCCGGTTGCCGTTGGCCAAGGCATCAACCAGGGTGGCGCGGGCCTCGGCGGAGCGGACATACGTCACGCGCAACGGCTGAGAGTTAAAGGCGGTCGGGCCAAACTTCGTCAGCTCGTAGATGGCGCGGGCCTGTGCATCGGTGACCTCGCCGGTAAAGGCGTTGGCCGTGCGGGCCTCGGCAAAGATGGCGTCCACCGCGGCGGCGTCGATTACTGCTTCATCATGGGCGATCGTCATTCTCGTCCCTTTCGCTTGCCGGCCCGGCTTGGGCGGCCGGGTTTCTGTCCTGTCCATAGTTGCAACTTCAACTGATGCTGTCTGCTTCCCGTGGCCCCCGTGACGGCCCGCACACCGGCGCATCCGCCGAAGCCTGCCGGAAACACCGGCGCGGTAAAGTTGCTCCGGAAGATTTCTCCCGCCCCGCCACACATTCTCTGAAAGGCTCAGGCAATGAGCATGCTCGGTACCAAATGGAAGCTCCACGGCAACGGCAGGTCCATCCGCCCGGGCGAGGTAGTCAAGCCCGATGAGCGGCTCGCCTGGCCCCTGACCATCGGCGTCGGCATGCAGCACGTCGTTGCCATGTTTGGCGCCACCTTCCTGGTTCCGATCATCACGGGCATGCCGCCGGCCACCACGCTGTTCTTCTCGGGCATCGGCACGTTGCTCTTCCTCGTCATCACCAAAGGCCAGGTACCCAGCTACCTCGGCTCAAGCTTCGCCTTCATCGCCCCGATCATGGCCTCGCAGCAGCAGTATGGCGTTGCGGGAGCCCTCGGCGGCGTGGTGCTGGCCGGCGTCGGCCTTGCCATCATTGGCGCCGTCGTGCAGAAATTCGGGGCGGGTTGGATCAACCGTCTGATGCCGCCGATCGTCACCGGTGCCATTGTCGCGCTGATCGGCCTCAACCTCGCACCTGCGGCGAAGAACAACTTCGACGCCGCCCCGATCACCGCCCTCATCACGCTGGCCACCATCATTCTGGTCAGCGTGGCGTTCCGCGGGATCCTGGGCCGGCTGAGCATCCTCGTCGGCGTCGTGGTGGGCTATGTTGTGGCGATGATCCGCGGCGAGGTCGACTACTCCAAGATGGACAGCGCCGCCTGGATCGGCCTGCCGTATTTCCAGGCCCCGGAGTTCCACTTGGGCGTCGTCGGCCTGTTCGTGCCGGTGGTCCTTGTGCTGGTCGCCGAGAACATCGGCCA
>JAODMA010000131.1 GCA_025464545.1 Arthrobacter sp.
CCCGGGGTGTCGCCCTGGTCCTGCACGGGGGCAAGGCCAACAGTTACGAGTCGGTCCGCGGCCGGCATCTGAGCCCGGCCCGGATGCTTCCCTTCGCCCAGACGCTCCGCGCCCGGGGCGGAACGCATGGCTTGGCCGTATGGACGCTCCGGAACCGGTACCGCGGCTGGAACGGGGCGGACATGTCCCCCGTCCAGGACGCCCGCTGGGCCCTGTCCCACATCCGGCGGGAACATCCGGACCTGCCCGTCTACCTGCTGGGCCACTCGATGGGCGGATTGACTGCGCTCTGCGTAGCCGATGACCCGCAGGTGCAGGCCGTGGTGGCACTCGCCCCCTGGCTGAACCGCGACACCCCGGTGCAGCGCGTCGCCGGGCGCCGGGTGCTGATCGTGCACGGCACCGAGGACCGCTGGACCAGTCCCGCCAACTCGCTGGCCTATGCCCGGCGAGCCGAGGGCGTCGCGGCGTCCGTGGACTATGTGTCCCTCAAGGACGCGGGGCACTTCATGGTCCGCCGGCTGGGGCTCTGGAACTCCCTGGCCACCGGCTACATCCTGGACGCGTTCGCTGATGACGGCGGCGCCGGGCTGCCCCGCAGCACCGGCGCCTTCCGCAGCCTGCTGCCGGCCACCGGTGCCAGCCTCCCGGTGGTCCTGTAATGCAGGCCTTCCCGCTGGACGCCTTCCTGTCCAGCCTTCCCTGGGTAGCCGCCGGGCTTGCGGTGCTGCTGGCCGGAACGTTCGCCGTTGCCGTCCGGCAGAACCGCCACTCAGTCATCGACACCGTCTGGGGTTTGGGCTTCGTCGTCGTCGCCGGGATCTCGTGGCTCCTCTCCGCCGGCCATGGCGACGACGGCCGCCGCCTGCTGCTGCTGGTCCTCGTGGCCGTCTGGGGCGTCCGGCTTGCCGCCCATATCGGTCGCCGCTCCCGCGGCGGGCAGGAAGACCCCCGGTACCTGGACATGCTCTCCCCGGCCCCCGGCTCCCGGAGCCTCTACGCCCTGCGCCGCGTCTACCTGCCCCAGGGGGTGGTGCTATTCTTCGTCTCGCTCACCGTCCAGGTGGGCATGTTCAGCACCGGGAGGCTGGGCTGGCTGGCACTGCTTGGCGTTCTGGTCTGGATCATGGGCTTCGTCTTCGAGACGGTGGGCGACCGGCAGCTGGCGCAGTTCAAGGCCGACCCGGCCAGGCGCGGCACGGTGCTCAACACCGGGCTCTGGCGCTATACGCGCCACCCGAACTACTTCGGTGACGCGGCCGTCTGGGCAGGCCTCTTCCTGATCGCTGCCGATTCCTGGCCCGGCGTGCTGACCATCCTCTCCCCCGCCCTGATGATCTGGACGCTGGCCGGCAAGACCGGCAAGCCGTTGACCGAGAAGGCGATGTCCGGCCGGGCGGGCTACCGCGAGTACATCGAGTCCACTTCAGGGTTCCTTCCCCTACCGCCGCGTCGGCCGGGCCCGGGCACACAAAACGGGACGGGCGGACAACGCCCGGGAGGGCTCCGAGGCCGTCGGCGCGCGGGCGGCCGGCGCCGATAAGACCGGTTGCCGCCGGTGACCGGACTACACTCCGTCGGGTAGAAAAATCGCACTCAATGGAGAGGTACTTCTCTGTGGCAAACACAGTCTTGACGAAAAGCGGAGCCGACGAACGTGGTCTCGCCCGGATGGCAATGGTGGTCCTCACCGGTTACGTCGTGGCGACCTCCCCGCCGGTGGCAAAGCTGATCAACCGGCTGGCCCTCATCCCGGCCACGGCGCGGACGGCCGTCAGCTTCGTGGCGCTGATGTCGATGTCCGTGTCCTTCCTCAACTGGGGCCTCAGCCTGATCTTCGGTGGCCTGCTGGCTCGCGCCATTGCCCGCCGCAAGGACCTCACCGTGGACTACCGCGCGCTCGGCGCGGCCGCGTTCATGGGCCTCGGCGCCGTCTGGGCGCTGGGGCTGTCCTCCTCCGCCGCACAGCTGCAGGCCACCGCGGCGTCCCTGCCGCCGGCCCTGCTGAAGATCACCGGCATCCTGGACTTCGGCACCACGATCTTCACCTGGCAGTCGCTGCTCACCCTCGCCATCCTGATGGCCCTCACCACCGTGATCGCGCACTTCTCCGCGCCCCGGGGCGGCGCGATCCGCACCGCCGGGGATCTGGGCGTCGACCTCGACGACGAACCGAGCAAACCGGCACCGCGCTCCCGCCCGGGTGAATGGTTCGAATACAGCATGATCCTGCCGATCCTCGCGGGCATCCTGACGCTGGGCTGGCTCGTCTCCCAGTTTTTGACGAAGCCGTTCCTGACCGTTGTCAGCAGCCTCAACGGCTATCTGTTGGTCTTCCTGATCCTGGGCCTGGTGCTGCACGGAACACCGCGGAACTTCCTGCAGGCCGTCACCAAGGCCGTTCCGGCGACCGCCGGGATCCTGGTCCAGTTCCCGTTGTACGCCGCAATGGCCGCGATCCTGACCAAGGCCACCGGCCACGGCGGGATGACCATCTCCTCGCATCTGGCCGAGTTCTTCTCGGAGCGTCTTGTCGGGACGGTGGCAAACAACATTAACCAGATCGCACGGCATGCGAATGCGACGGGGAAGTGCCGGCCGAGGTTGCCGCTTCCATCGCCCATGCGCGGGCTGTCATTATCCGGATTGACCGTCATCTCGCCGACATGGCCGGGCGGTAGTTGCTCCGTAATTCCGAACATTACCCAGGGCGACCGCATGGCGGGTCTGATGATCTACCTCGCGGGCCCGGGGCGGGCAAACGAGCACGAAGAACCGCACCTCGTTGCGGGCGATTCGGCGCTCATGGCCTGGCACGACGACAACGAGCTGAACCGCGATGCGGCCCTGGATATTGCCAACGCACTCGACCGGGCCAAGCAGTTCTTCGACACCGAAGTGGACGGCGGACACGTCTTCCACTGCTCGCTGAGTCTGGCAGCCGAAGAAGGCCAGCTCAGTGACGAGCGTTGGGGTGCCATCGCGGACGAGTTCATGAAGGAAATGGACTTCACCGG
>JAODMA010000136.1 GCA_025464545.1 Arthrobacter sp.
GACCCCACCGCCGTGCAGCGTTCGCTGACCAGGGTCTCGGACCGTTGCAGGAACGCCACCGCCGTGTAGATCGCCCCGGCAACCATTGCGAGGGTCAGCAGCAGCACCACCCGACGGCGCCAGCTGCCTCTGCGTGCCACGGAACTACTCCCTTGGGCCCCTGCCGGGCCGGTCGATTCTTCTGAAGGCTCTTCGAACGCCCTGTGCTCCTTCAGCTTTGCCCTAATTCGCGTGCAGGGCCTCGTTGAGGGCGACGGTCTGACCCTTGCGGGGGAGGACCTCCACCTCGCCCGTGGAAGAGTTGCGACGGAACAGCAGATTGGGGACGCCGGAGAGCTCGACCGCCTTGACGATCCGGCTGGTGTCCTCCCCGTCGGCGTCCTTGGACCCGACGATGCGGACCCGGGTACCGGCCGTGACATACAGCCCCGCCTCGACGACCGAGTCATCGCCGATGCTGATGCCTACGCCGGAGTTGGCGCCCAGCAGGACACGCTCGCCCAGGGAAATCTTCTCCTTGCCGCCCCCGGAGAGGGTGCCCATGATCGAGGCGCCGCCACCGACGTCGGACCCGTCACCGGTGACGACACCGGCCGAGATGCGGCCCTCAACCATGGAGGTGCCGAGGGTCCCGGCGTTGAAGTTCACGAAGCCCTCATGCATAACCGTCGTCCCTTCGGCCAGGTGCGCGCCGAGGCGGACCCTGTCGGCGTCGGCTATCCGGACGCCGGAGGGGATGACGTAGTCAACCATCCGCGGGAACTTGTCCACACCGTAGACCGTCACGGCGCCGCGCCTGCGCAGGCGTGCACGGGTCAGCTCGAAGTCCTCTACCGCGGCCGGGCCGAAGTTGGTCCACACCACGTTGGGGAGCTTGCCGAAGATTCCGTCGAGGTTGATGGTGTTCGGCTGGACGAGCCGGTGCGAGAGCAAGTGGAGCCGCAGGTAGGCGTCTGCCGTGTCCGCCGGCGCCTCGTCGAGGTGGATCTGCACGAAGACGAGCTCTTGCTCGGTGCCGCGGTCCGGATCGCTGCCGCTGGCCGCGATGTCGCTCAGGCTCTGGTCCGCGTTGGCGACGTCGCGGAGGCGCTCCGCCGCGATGCCGAGGGCCGGCGCCGGAAACCATACGTCCAGCACAGTGGATTGACCGTTGCGGGTGGAAACGGTGGCGACACCGTAACCGTAAGCGGAGCGGGAGTCGGCGGGCACAGCAGAAGAAGCGGTCTCAGTCATGCCCCAAGTCTATAGAGGGCGCCCGCGGTGGCTGAAACTCAAGACGCGCCGGTAACCGGCGGCAACGGCCTCCCGCGCGCAGCACCTGTCCACTGCGGGCCCGGCGCGGAGGGCGGCGGATAGAGTAGAACGGTGACTGCCCCGGAATCCACTGCCCCCGCCTCCCGCCCGTACGCCCCCGCCCGCCTGGACCTCCGTCAGGACGTTGCGCTGCTGACTGCGGCACTGATCGACATCAACAGCGTGTCCGGCAACGAAACGGTGCTGGCGGACGCCGTGGAGCATGCCCTCCGCTCGGTCCCGCAGCTGGAACTGGTGCGCGACGGCGACTCCATCGTTGCGCGGACCAACCTCGGCCGCGCCGAGCGCGTGATCCTCGCCGGGCACCTGGACACCGTCCCGCTGCCGGCCACCGAGGGGTCGCTGGGCACCGTGCCGTCCTATTGGCCCTCCGGTGCCCCGGGCGAGGGAGTCCTCTACGGGCGGGGTGCGACCGACATGAAGGGCGGCGTCGCGGTGCAGCTGGCCCTCGCCGCCAGCCTGTTCGACGCCGGCGCGGAACCCGCCCGGGACGTCACCTTCGTCTTCTACGACCATGAGGAAGTCGAGGCCGTCAAGAGCGGACTCGGCCGGCTGGTCCGGAATCACGGCGAGCTCCTCGGCGGAGACTTCGCGATCCTGCTCGAGCCCACCGACGGAACGGTGGAGGGCGGCTGCAACGGCACCAGCCGCTTCGAAGCGACCACCCGCGGGGAAGCGGCCCACTCCGCCCGCGCCTGGATGGGCAGTAACGCGATCCACGCCGCCGCACCGATCCTGGCCCGGCTGGCCGCGTACGAGCCGCGGACCATCAACGTGGACGGGCTGGACTACCGGGAAAGCCTCAACGCGGTGAAGATCAACGGCGGCACGGCGGGCAACGTCATACCGGACCGCTGCGTCGTCGAAATTAACTACCGATTCGCCCCGGACAAGACCCCGGTTGAGGCGGAAAGCCATGTGCGGGAACTGCTCGAAGGGTTCGACGTCGTCCGCACTGACAGCGCCGCCGGCGCGCGTCCGGGACTGAAGCACCCCGCCGTCGCGTCGTTTGTGGCCGCCGTGGGGGCCGAGCCCAAGCCGAAATACGGCTGGACCGACGTCGCCCGCTTCAGCGAACTGGGCATCCCCGCGGTGAACTTCGGCCCCGGCGACGCGCTGCTGGCCCACAAGGACAATGAGCACGTGGACGCGGACGCCATCCGCGAATGCCTGCGCGCACTGCGGAGTTGGCTGTCGGCCTAACCCGCCCAAAGTGAAAGGCCCGGATCCTGACGGGTCCGGGCCTTTCCCCGTTCCAGGGATGTGCGCAGCGGTTAGGGCTTCGCAGCGGCGGCTTCCACCGCGGGCTCGGCCTTGGCCACGCCCCCGGCGGCCTTCTTGGACCCCCGGCGCTCGATCCAGACGGCGATCCGGGACACGCAGAGGTTGATCGCGATGTAGATGGCGGCCGCGACGAAGAAGATCGGGAACAGGTACTGGGTTCCCAGGAAGTCGGCCATGACCTGGACCGCCCGGAGCAGCTCACCGTAGGCGACGATGTAGCCGAGCGAGGTGTCCTTCAGGAGCACCACGAGCTGGGCCACCAGGGATGGCATCATCCGGCGGACGGCCTGGGGAAGTTCGATGATCATGCGGGACTGGAAACTGGTCAGGCCCACCGTGAGGCCGGCTTCGCGCTGGCCCTTGGGCAGCGACTGGATGCCGGCGCGGATGATTTCCGCGAACACGGCAGCGTTGTACAGGACGAGGCCTGCCACGACGGCGATGAACTGGTTGGTGCCGAAGACCAGCAGGACAAAGAGCATCATCAGGACAACAGGCATGCCGCGGAGGAATTCCAGCACGATGCGGGTGGGGATCCGGATGCCGGGCACGTCGGAGATCCGCAGGAGGCAGAGCAGCAGTCCGAGCGGGAAGGCGATGACGGCCGCAACCGCGGCCGCACTGAGGGTGGCGCCGATTCCGTTGCCGATGAGGGACCAGACGTCCGCGCGGGTGAAGATGGCCCAGCGGCGTCCTTCGAAGATGCCTTGCTGTGCCAGTGTGCTGATGATCCACGCCAGCAAGCCTGCGATGAGCAGGGAGCCAATCACGGATCCGATCAGGGAAACCCGGCGGGCTTTGGGCCCCGGGACGTCGTAGAGGACTGAGCTCATCGGGCGATCGCCACCTTTCGTTCGACCGTGCTGGCCAGGATGCCGAGCGGGACGGTGATCAGCAAGTAGAAGAAGGCAACGCCCAGCAGGACTGCCATGACCTGGTCGCCGTTGGCGTTGGCGAGCTGCCTGCCGTAGCCGAACAGCTCGAGTACGAAGAAGGCCCCAGCAACTGAGGAGTTTTTGACGAGGGCGATCAGGATGTTGATCAGGGGCGGAATGACTGTCCGGAGGGCCTGGGGGAGAATGATCAGCGTCAGCTCCTGGCTGAACTTCATCCCGATGCTGCGGGCGGCCTCGGCCTGGCCCACCGGAACGCTGTTGACGCCGGAGCGGACAGCTTCAGCGATGAAGGCTGCGGTGTACGCGCTCAACGCGATGATGGCTGCAACCTCGAACTGCTCGAATTTCACTCCGAGGCGGGGGAGCACGATCGCCGCGAAGAAGAAGGCAATGGTGAGGGGCGTGTTCCTCAGGATTTCCACGTAGGTCATGCTGAAGCCGCGGAGAGCCGCGACGGGGGAGACCCTGGCGGCGGCGAGCAACGTCCCCAGCAGCAGGGCGATCACTCCGGACACGGCAGACAGGAAAAGGGTTCGGAGAAAGCCGTTCCAGTAGAGTGGCAGGCTTTCGATGACGGCGTCCATAGGATCCTTCGGCTGGGTGTCGTGGACTGGAGCGAAGATGGGAGCGGCGGGTGCCGGAGCCGCGGCGAGCGGACTCCGGCAACCGCCTGGCGTTACTTAGTAACGGTTGATGGCAGGGAGGTCCGGCGCCGTCTTGATGACGGAGCCCGCGGTAGCTTCCCAGGCCTTCTTGTAGGACCCGTCCTTGGCGAACTCTTCCAGCTGGTCGTTGATCCAGTTACGGAATTCGGTGTCGTCCTTCTTCAGGCCGATGCCGTAGGGCTCCTTGGTGAACGTTTCGTCCGAGGCCAGCTTGAAGGCGTCCGGCTCCTTGTCCACGAAACCGGCCAGGATCACGTTGTCCGTGGTGATGGCCTCAACCTGCTTGTTGCGGAGCGGCTCCAGGCAGGCCGAGTAGGTGGCGGCCGGAACGAGCTCTGCCTGGTACTTCTCCACGATCGTGGCTGCCGGGGTGGAGCCGGTCACGGAGCAGACCTTCTTGCCCTTGACGTCCTCCGGCTTGGTGATGTTCGTGTTGTCCTTGTTGACCATCAGTGCCTGGCCGGCCTCGTAGTACGGGCCGGCGAAGCTGACAACCTGCTTGCGCTTGTCGTTGATGGTGTAGGTGGCGATGACAAGGTCCACCTTGCCCTGCTCAATGAACGGTTCGCGGTTGGCCGAAACGGTCTCGGACCATTCGATCTTGTCGGCGGCAATTCCGAGCTTGGCGGCGATGAGCTTGCCCATCTCGACGTCGAAACCGACTGGCTTGCCGTCCAGGCCCACCTGGCCGAACAGCGGCTGGTCGTACTTGGTGCCGATCTTGATGGTTCCTGC
>JAODMA010000182.1 GCA_025464545.1 Arthrobacter sp.
CGGCGGATCAGGTAGCCGACGACGATCAGCACGATGGAGAGCAGGAACGGCACCCGCCAGCCCCAGGAGGCGAAGTCTTCCTTGGACATGCTGGAGTTGAGGAAAAACAGCAGGCCGGTGGCCAGAATCATGCCCACCGGAACGCCGATCTGCGGGTAGGCGCCGAACAGGCCGCGCTTGCTCTTGGGGGCGTGCTCCACTGCCATCAGGGCCGCCCCGCCCCATTCCCCGCCGGCAGAGAAGCCCTGGAGGATGCGGAGGAGGATCAGCAGGACCGGGGCCCAGACGCCGATCTGGGCGTAGGTCGGCAGCACGCCGATCAGGGCCGTGGCGGCACCCATCATGATCAGGGTGAAGACCAGCATGGCCTTGCGGCCGAGGCGGTCACCCAGGTGGCCGGCGATGATCGCGCCGAGCGGGCGGAACAGGAAGCTGATGCCGATGAGGCCGAAGGACAGGATCTGCGCCAGGCCCGGGTTGGAGGCATTCAGCGGCGCCAGGAAAAGCGGCGACAGCAGCGTTGCTGTCAGCTGGGCGAAGATGAAGAAGTCGTACCACTCGATGGTGGTCCCGACCAGCGTCCCCGCGAGGACCTTGCGTTCCTCATGCTTGCTGCTGGGGCCCGCCTCGGAATCGACGGTTGAAGTTGCGGTCATTGAAACTCCGTTGCTGGGGGCAGCGGTACTGCCCGGGTGGGATGCAAGTGAATAACTGAATGCCTCGTGAATTACTGATCGAACGGTCAGTTAGTACCAGGATCATACTATGAATATTGTGATAAAGCACACAGTCGCGCAATATAGGCCACGAGGCCCGCAACCACGGCGAAGCCCGGCAGGCGGGCGGGGGCAACCGGTCAATCCTCGCGGGCGAGCAGTTCGCGGACCCGAGCCCGGACGGGCTCCCGGTCATAGCTGTTCACCATCGCCCCGGCCATCCGGACGGGATCACCGAAGAAGAAGTATTCATAGAGCGACTGGCGCCCGGAGAACCCGGAGATCGAGGCGTCGAAGGCCAGCTTGAACAGCCGGACGCGTTCAGGCCCGGTGAGGGTCTTGCCCTGCAGATACATCTCGATGTCCGCCCGGGCTGCACTGTTGACGTCCGCCTCGCCCGGGAGCGCCATCAGGCCGGAGGCGGAGAACTTCCGGATGATCTGCGGGAAGCGCTGGGCGATCTTCGGGTACCAGTTGCGGGCGGCGTTAAGCGTGGACCACTTCGGCAGCATCACACCGGCCTCGTTCAGCTGGGCGTCGGCCTCCGAGGCACGGACCAGCGCCCGGCCGATTTCGACGTCGACGATGAGTTCGGCGATGTCCTCCTGGATGTGCTGGAAGCCGTCGATGCCGATCGAATCGGCCAGCTCGGAGGCCAGGCCGAGGAAGAACTCACTCTTGGCAATGGTGCGCGTGACCACCTGGTGCGTCATGAGCGCGCCGGCGCCGGTCTCGGCATAGAAACCGTTGCAGAGCTGCGGGTTGCCGAGCATGAAAATGCGGTCGTTCGGGACGAACACGTCGTCGAAGATCGCGACGGCGTCCATCTCCTCGTAGCGCGAGGCGAGCGGCTCGTCGTGGGTGCTGCCGCCGTTGTACAGCGAGGTGCGGCAGAGATACCGCAGGCCGGGTGCATCGTTGGGGATGGCGAAGGCGTAGGAATACGGCGCGTCCTCGGGCGATCCCCGGAGCACGGTGGACGGGAAAACCAGCAGCTCGTCGGCGATCGGCGCGATGGTGGCGAGCATGCGGGCCCCGCGGATGACGATGCCGTCCTCGCGCTCCTCCACGATCCGGGCCGACAGCTGGCCGCCCATTTGTTCTGAGCCGGACACCGAGCGGTTGACCTGCGGCGGGATCAGCGTGTGCGTGGCCAGGACGTCGTTCTCGCGTGCCCACTCATAGTAGTTGCGGATGTTCGCAGCGAATTTGGGATCGGCCTGGGCGAACCATTTCTCCGCCGTGCTCAAGGCGGTGAGGGAGGAGTTCATGTAGTCGCCCGAGCGGCCCAGGAAACCGTTGGAGGACTCAGCCCAGGTGGAAATTGCGCGGCGGCGGCGCTCCAGGTCCTCCACGGTCCTGGGCACCAGGAAGGAGGCGTTCACGAGGTCGCCGGTGCTGGGCGAGACATACGTCAGGGCTTCCTGGTACGTGGGGTCATGCTGCATGTCGAAGAGCTTGGCGTAGGACCGGGCGACGTTGCGGAAGGAGGGGTGCTCGGCGATCTTCTCGCTGACCACCTCGCCGGCGATCACCACGTGCGGGGTCATCGCGTTGAGCTTGTCCAGGTACTGCTGGCCGGTACGGATACCCATGATTGTTTCTCCAGTCGTCGTTGAGCTGTGTCGTCGGGAAAGCGGTGCGGTCTTCAGAGCAGGTCTTCCATCCCCAGCTGGCTCTCCGGGATAGTGGTGAAGGTGCTGTTGGCGAAGGCCAGGGCATCGCCGTTGCGGTAGTTGAAGTCCACCACTTCGCCGATGTACAGGGTGTGGTCCCCGCCGTCGTAAGCCGCCCAGGGCTTGCATTCGAAGTAGGCGAGCACATTGGACAGCCGCGGCGCGGTCTCGCCTTCGACCCAGAGCGGGTCGGGGCCGGGACGCCCGGCAAAGTGCATGGCCAGCTGGCGCTGTTCGGCGCCGAGGATGTTAACCGCGAAGGGCCGCCCGGCAAGCTCGTCGTGTGCCTTGGCGATGCGGGCGATACTCACGAGCACGAGCGGAGGATCCATGGACACCGAGGTGAAGGAGTTAACGGTGATGCCGTGGCGCCTGGAGGCGCCGTCGAAGGTGACGATCGCGACGCCGGTGGCGAACCGGCCCAGGCTGCCGCGGAAGTGGCGGGCGCGGTGCTCCAGCGCGCGGTGTTCCGGGGTGCGGTGTTCCGGGGTGTGGCCCGGAACAGCCGGTACGGCCTCGGAGCGGGGGTCGGCAATCATCATTGGTCCCTTGCGTTATGTTTCGAAGGGCCTGTGCTTCGCAGCGGGCCTGTATCTAACGCATTCGTTGTTCTATAATCGAACATGTAATTCCCATATAGAACGCTAGCGCAGTGCGCGCCGGAGCACAATAGTTGCTGCGGTGAGCCGGAGCGCCGTACCCCCCCTCCCCCTAGGATGGACCCATGACCCCGACCGCCGCGAGCGCCCCGGCTTCCCCTTCCCAGACGCTGTCCCGCGGCATCCGCGCCCTGGAAATCCTTGCCGAAGCCCAGCAGCCTTTAACCATTGCCGAACTTGCCGACGCGATGGGGGTCCACCGCTCCGTCGCCTACCGCATCCTCCGCACCCTGGAGGACCACTCCCTGCTGGTACGCGACGACGGCGGCCGGGTCCAGCCCGGTCCCGGCCTGGCCGTGCTGGCCCGGGGGGTTTCGCGCAACTTGCAGACGGCGGCGCTCCCGGAACTGACCCAGCTCGCCAATGCCCTGACGATGAGCGCCTTCGTGGTGGTCTGGGACCATGCGGAGTGCGTAACGCTGGTCACCGTCGACCCGCGGCACACGGGGCCCACCGTGGTCCAGCATCCCGGTTCACGCCATCCGATCAGCGCCGGCGCGCCAGGCATCGCCATCCAGTCGGCGTTTTCCGAACAGGAATGGCACGACGCTGCGCCCGGGATTCCCTACCGCGCCGAGGCCGCCGAAGCCCGACGCCGGGGCTACGCTGCCAGCCACGATGAGGTGATCGCCGGGGTTTCCTCGCTGGCCGTGCCGGTCCGGGTTCCGGGCGGACGCCCGGCAGCCCTCGCCGTCGTCTACATCCGCGCCGCCCAGGACCCGGAAGACGTGGGCGCGGCACTGGCCGCGAGCGCCGGGCGGATCGAGAGCCAGTTGCGCTAACCCGCCCGCGGATCTCCGGCCCGGACCTCAGCCGCTCCACTTGGCGCCCCAGGAGGCAAGGTTCACATGTACTTCCCCTGCAATGACGACCCGGACCGCGCCCTCGCCCTGAAGCCATCGTGGCAATGTGCACGCCGGTGTCATTGACGAAGTCGAACGCGATCCGGGAGCCGTCCGGCGACCAGTCGGAGAAGCCGGTCTGGTCACTGGTCAGCCGCTCCTGCCGGGACTGCCGTACGTCCCGGAGCTGCAAATGTCCTCCTGCAGCCGCTTGGGGTCAGGAGAGCGGCGTAACAGGCCGCCGGAGGGGTCAGGCGGGGCCCTGCGCGATTTTCTTCCGGTGGAGGACGACAGCCGCGGCGGCACCGAGCAGGAACAGCGCCGAGGCGGCGCAGACCGGCACAAGGAAGGCCGTGGAGTAGCCGTGGTGCTGCGCGAGCTGCCCGGAAATGGAGGACCCGAGGGCGGTGCCGGCGACGATGCCGCTGGCCAGCGCGGTCATCACCGTGCCGAGCTTCCCGGCCGGGGCAACGAGACCGCCGATGGCGAAGACTGTGACCATGAGCGGGCCGACGGGCAGTCCCAGCACCAGCAGCACCAGGACCATGGGCAGCGCGGTGGAGGGCAGCAGGAGGAGCAAGGCGAGGACGGCCATCAGCGCCGCGCAGCCCAGCCAGCGGGCGTTCACCGTGACCCGTGGCGGCCAGTAGGCCACCGAGAGAGCGGCCGCGGCCGAGCTCAGGCCCATCACGGCGTACAGCAGCCCGGCCAGCTCGGAGGTGGCAAAGCTGGCGGCGAAGGAACTGAGTGAGGTCTGGGTGGAACCGAAGAACGTGCCCATGCAGACCATGGCCAGCACCGGCAGCGCGACGGCGGCGAACGCCGCCACCCGCTGCCGGGCGGGCAGCGTGCTGCGGCGCTGTTTTTCCTGTGCCGCAGCGGCCGCCGTGCGCGCCGGCGTCCGGATCACAGCGCGGTGCGTCGGGTGCACGGCGAAGGCCGGTACCAGGGTGAGGGTCAGCGCGGCGGCAAGGGCCAGCGGCAGCCAGGGGGCGAAAAGACTGGCAAGGATTCCAACCAGCGCCGGGCCCAGCACGAAGGTCAGTTCGTCGGCGGTGCCTTCATAGGAGAGGGCCGTGTCCAGGTCCGCGTTGTTGGCTTCGCGTCCGCCCCGGGAGGTCAGGGCCATCCAGCGGACCCGGGCCAGCGGACCGACCTGCGGGCAGCTCGCACCGGCCACGAACGCGGCCGCCAGCACGGGCCCGGCAGCGGCCAAGTCCTGTCCGCCGGGGATCACGTGGGCGGCGAGGATCAGGGCGATGACCGCGACGGTGTTGAAGACCGCGGCAAACACCAGTACCCGGCGCTGGCCCAGCCGGTCCGCCAGCGCGCCAAGAACGGGCGCGCCGAGCGCGGAGCCGATGCCGACCGCGCCGGCCGACACCCCGCCGACTGCGTAGGAGCCGGTGACGGCCGTGACCAGGGTGAGGGCGCCGACCGTCAGCATGGCGAGGGGCAGCCGGGCAAAGAGTCCCAGCGGGATGAAGCTCCGCCCTGCCAGCAGCGGCAGCCGGGCGAACCGGCCGGTCCGGCGCGGTGAGCCGGACCCGGGAGGCGACGCGGTGCCGGCGGCTTCGGGCGCCGCGGCGGCGGGTGGCTGGGACATCGGCGCCGAAGCGGGCGCCAGAGAAGACGTTGAAGGTTTCATGATTCCGGGTTCGTTCAATGGTGCGCATCGTCCCTCCTCCCGATGCGCGCGACCCGGTAACTATCCGATTATAACCCGATCCGCGGACCTCACAGCAGGGCGTCGTCGGAGATATGGAGGGTGGAGCCGTCGCGTTGCTTGACCACTTGCAGCTGGGTGCCGATGCGCTGTTTCATTTCCGCCACATGGCTCACGAGCCCGACCACCCGACCGCCATCCCGGAGCCCCTCAAGGGCGTCCATGACCTGCTCCAGGGCCTGTTCGTCGAGGCTGCCGAAGCCCTCGTCGACAAAAAGGGTCTCGATGTCGACGCCGCCGGACTCCTGTTGCACTACATCCGCCAGGCCGAGGGCCAGGGCCAGCGAAGCCATGAACGATTCTCCACCCGAGAGCGTCGCGGTGTCCCGGCGCTGTCCGGTCCACTCGTCCACCACTTCCAGGCCCAGGCCGGATTTAGCCCCGCGGGATGCCTTCGCATCGGTGTGCTGCAGGGTGTAGCGGCCGTCACTCATGCCGATCAGCCGCTCGGAGGCGGCGACCGCCACCTGTTCGAGCCGGGCTGCCAGCACGTAACTGTTCAGGCTCATGCGGTAGTTGTTCTCTCCCCCACCCCGTGCGGCCTCGGCGACGGCGTTCAGCAGTGCCGCACGCTTCCGCGGCTCGCTGCCGGCCGCCGCAAGCCGCGCAAACTCGGCGGCGGCCCTGCCCAGGGTCCGCCGGGACTTCTCCGCGAGTCCTGCGGCAAGCGCGGTTTCACGGGCCGAGCGTTCCGCCGTTGCCGCCGCCGCGCGGAGCTGCTCCAGAACCGACTCCTCGAGGGGGCCCTCCGTTTCCCGTTCCGCAGCTGCGAGCACGATTTCCTCACCGGCGAAGAGCTCTTGGATCCGGGCTGCTTCGTCCT
>JAODMA010000195.1 GCA_025464545.1 Arthrobacter sp.
GACGCCTTCATCGAAGCTGTCCGCGAGCTCGTGGAAGGGCAGGCTCAGACCAGCGAGGAGTAACAATGGTCAGCACGCCCACACGCACCCCCGCGGCCAAGGCCGCCGCCGCCAGGCCCGGCGCCGCGAAGGCACCGGCCCGCTCCGGCGAGGCGGTGAAGCGGCAGTCACCGGCGGCCAGGGTCCGCGGCTGGTCCCGGAGCTTCTGGTCCGCGCTGGAAGGCTCGGGGAAGTCCCGCAACGGCTCGACGTACTACCTGATCCTCGGTGCCACGCTGGCACTGACGGCGATCGGGATTCTGATGGTGCTCTCCGCTTCCAGCGTGGAGGCCATCGCGGCAGGGGAGTCGCCCTATTCGGCCGCCCTGAAGCAAGGCTTGTTCGCCGCCATCGGCGTCTTCTGCATGTTCCTGCTCTCCCGCGTCAACGTTGTCTGGCTCAAGCGCTTCGCCTGGCTGGCCATCTTCGCCGCGCTGGTCCTGCTGGTGCTGGTGCTCCTCGTCGGGCGCAGTGCCCTGGGCAACCAGAACTGGATCGATATCGGGCCCTTCACCTTCCAGCCGTCCGAGGCCTCCAAACTCGCCCTGGCGCTGTGGATGGCCACGGTGCTCGGCGCCAAGGCCAAGCTCCTGAACCAGTCCAAGCACGCCCTGATTCCCGTTGGCCCGGTCGCCGTGCTCGTGATCGGGCTCATCCTCGCCGGCAACGACCTCGGGACGGCCATGATCGTCATGATGATCACCGCCGCGGCCCTCTTCTTCGCCGGCGTCCGGCTCTACGTCTTCGGTATTGCCGGAATTGTGCTGGGGGCGCTCACCACGGTCCTGGCCATCACCAGCCCCAACCGGGTCTGCCGCATCCTGTCCTGGACCGGCCAGACCTGTGCCGACGGCTCCGACCTGAACTACCAGTCGACCAACGGCCTCTACGGCCTCGCCTCGGGCGGCTGGTTCGGCGTGGGCCTGGGCCAGAGCCGGCAGAAGTACAGCTGGATTCCCGAGGCCCACAACGACTTCATCTTCGCCATCATCGGCGAGGAACTCGGCCTGATCGGCACCCTCGTGGTGCTGGTTCTGTTCGGCATCCTGGGCACCGCGATCTACCGCGTCGTCGTGGCGCAGAAGGACATGTTCCACCGGGTTCTTGCCGGGACCATCATGGTCTGGCTGCTCGGCCAGGCCACGGTCAACATGGCGGTTGTCACCGGGCTGGCTCCCGTGGTGGGCATCCCGCTGCCCTTCATCTCCTACGGCGGCTCAGCCCTGCTCATGTCCTTGTGCGCCATCGGCGTAGTCATGTCTCTGGCCCGGGCGCAGATGCCGCCCGGCATGCAGCCCAAGGGACTCGTCAGGTTCGGCCCGGCCGGACTGGCCAGATCCCTGCGTAAGAGCATCGCCGCCCGGGCCGCCGCCCGGAACCCGAACACCCCGCCGTCCCGCCCCGCCCCGCAGCACCCCGCCCCGCAGCACGGGGCACCGAAGCGCGGGGCACCGAACAATCCGGCACCGAACAATCCGGCACCGAAAAGTCCCGCCCGTAACCCGGGACCCAAAAACCCAGCACGAAAGCGGAAATAAGCCTTCATGAGTACCGAGTCGCCTTTGTCCGTCGTCCTCGCCGGCGGCGGAACAGCCGGGCACATCAGCCCGCTCCTGGCCATCGCGCATGCAATCCGGGAAGCCCGTCCCGATGCCCGGCTACTCGCCGTCGGCACGCCCGGCGGGATGGAGGCCAGGCTGGTCCCGGCCGCAGGGGTGGACCTCGCGACAATCAGCCGGGTCCCCTTTCCGCGCAAACCGTCACTGGACCTGCTCCGGCTGCCCGGCCGGCTCGCGGGCGCCGTGAAGCAGGCCGGGGTGATCCTCGACGAGGCCGGGGCCGACGTGCTCGTCGGTGTCGGGGGATATGTCTGCACGCCCATGTACCTCGCCGCCCGACGACGGAACATTCCGATCGTGATCCATGAAGCCAACACCCGGCCGGGACTCGCGAACCGCGTAGGGGCGCGGCTGGGCGCAAAAGTGGCCGTAGCCTTCGCCGGCACCAGGCTCCCCGGGGCCATCCATGTCGGCATGCCCATGCGCCGGGAAATTTCCGGCCTCGACCGTCCCGCCGCCAGGGCGGCTGCCCGGACGGCGCTTGGCCTTGATCCGGAGCAGCCCACGCTCATCGTTACCGGCGGATCCTCGGGAGCGCAAAGCATTAACCGGACCATCGCCGCCACCGTCAGTGCCCTCGCCGACGCCGGGATCCAGACCCTGCACATCACCGGGCGGGACAAGTCAGTCCACGATGCCGACGGCAAGCCGCTCGCGGCCCCCGGGTACCGGCAGGTGGAATACGTGGACGGGATGGAATCGGTCTACGCCGCGGCGGACGTGCTGCTGGCCCGCTCCGGCGCAGCGACCGTCTGCGAAGTGGCGGCCGTCGGCCTGCCCGCCGTGTTCGTGCCCCTCCCCATCGGCAATGGCGAGCAGGCCCTCAACGCCGCCGGCCTGGTGGACGCCGGCGGCGCCCTGATCGTGCCGGACAACGCGTTCACCCCGGAATGGGTGCGCCAGCACATCACCCCGCTGCTGGTGGACGGCGGGCGGCTTGCCCGGATGGCACAAAGCGCCGGTCAGCTCGGCATCCGCGACGCAGACCGGCGGATGGCCGAACTCGTCCAGGAAGCGGCCGCGTCGTCCAAGGCAGCGTCGTTGAAACAGCACAGCAGGAAGCGGTAAACGCCATGACCCAGCACCAAGACCAGCCGGAGCCGCAGGCCGTGCGCCCGCAGGAGTCCCTCGGCAGGGTCCACTTCATCGGCATAGGCGGGGTGGGCATGTCCGCCGTCGCCCGCATTCTGGTGGCGCGCGGCCTGCCGGTCAGCGGATCCGATGCCAAGGATCTCCCGGTCATGGCCGAGCTCGCCGCAGCCGGTGCCCGGATCCACGTCGGCTACGCCGCCGCGAACCTCGGTGACGCGCAAACCGTCGTGGCCGGCTCAGCGATCCGTCCGGACAACCCCGAACTGGCTGCGGCACGGGCCGCCGGGCTGCCGGTACTGCACCGTTCGGAAGCACTGGCATCGACGATGGCGGACGACGCCGTCGTGACCGTGGCCGGCACCCATGGAAAATCAACCACGACGTCGATGATCACCGTCCTGCTGCAGGGCGCCGGGCTCGATCCGTCCTTCGCGATCGGCGCGAATGTGCCGGCGCTGGGCGTCAATGCCGCCCACGGCAGCTCCCGCATCTTCGTCGCGGAAGCGGACGAGTCCGATGGCTCCTTCCTGAACTACCGCCCGCAGATCGCGGTCGTCACCAACGTCGAACCCGACCACCTTGACCACTACGGCACCGCCGAAGCCGTCTACGCGTCCTTCGACCGCTTCACCGAACTGTTGCCCGCCGACGGCGTCCTGGTGGCCTGCGCGGACGACGACGGCGCCCTGGCGCTGGCCCGCCGCACCCTCGCGCGCGGCAACACCCGGGTGGTGCTGTACGGCACGGCGCCCGACGCCGATGTGAAGCTGCACGACGGCGGTCCCGGCGCTGTACGGATCGAAACCCCTGCGGGCAGGTTCGATGTCGAGCTCCAGGTTCCCGGGAGGCACAACGCGCTCAATGCGGCAGCAGCCTTCGCCGTCGCGCTCGAACTCGGTGTCGCACCCCAGGCCGCCGCCGGAGCCCTCGCGCACTTCTCCGGAGCGTCGCGGCGCTTCGAGTTCAAGGGCGCAGGCCGCGGGGTGCGGGTCTACGACGACTACGCCCATCACCCCACCGAGGTCCGGGCCGCGCTGTCCGCCGCCCGCTCGGTAGCCGGCGGGCACCGGGTGCATGTGCTCTTCCAGCCGCACCTGTTTTCCCGGACCCGCGAATTTGCCCGCGACTTCGCCGAAGCGCTCAACGCCGCCGACACGGCGCTGGTGCTGGACATCTATCCGGCCCGCGAAGACCCCATCCCCGGCGTCAGCAGTGAGCTGATCGCCGAACACCTGGGCGCGGGGGGCCGGCTCGTGGGCCCGGGCCGGGACGCCGTTGGGGCCCTCGTGGCTGCAGCAGCCCCCGGCGACATCGTCCTGACGGCCGGAGCCGGCGATGTGACGGCTTACGGCCCGCTCATCGTCGACGCCCTGACAGCCGTAACGCCGGAGTCCGGGACGCTGGGTTCCGGATCGATGCCTTCCGGGGCACCGGATTCCGGAGCAGCCGGTGGCTAGCACCCGCCGCCCCACCTACAAGACCGGCGCCCGCCGGTCGCCGGACCGGGCGGACGGGACACCGGCGAATGTGATTTCGGCGTCCAAGGCCGAACCCGGGCCGGGCGTCCGTTCCGCTGCACCCGGCGCTCCGGACAAGCAGCAGGACAATATCCTGTCCTTTCCGGAGCCCAAGGCCAGGCGACGGAAAAGGATCGTCCTGAGCACCATCGGGGTCATCGCGGCGCTCGTCGCCGCGGTCGTCCTGACCGCCGTCTACAGCCCGGTGCTGGCCTTGCGCACCGTCACGGTGGAGGGCACGAAGCTGCTGAGCGCGGAGCAGGTGCAGGCCGCCCTGGCACCGCTCCAGGGCAAGCCCCTGCCGCAGATCAGCGACGAGGACGTCACAGCCCTGCTCCAGCCGCTCGTCCAGGTTAAGGACGTAACCACCCAGGCGCGCCCGCCCGCCACGCTGGCGGTGCACATCACCGAGCGCGTCCCGGTGGCCAAGCTCAAGCACGGTGAGGGCCTGCAGCTGGTGGATGTCGAGGGCATCCCGCTCAGTGCCACGACGGAGGACGCCTCCGTGGCGCTGCCCGTCATCGACGCAGGGGAGGGCGCCCTGGCTCCGGAGCTGTTCCACGCCGTTACCGCGGTCTTGGGCGCCCTTCCGTCAGACGTACTCGCCAAGCTCTCCGACGCCTCGGCAAAGTCCGCGGACGCCGTCGAGCTCAAACTTGTGGACGGGCAGACGGTCATCTGGGGGAACGCGGGGGAAAAGGAACTCAAGGCACGGGTCCTGACCGCCCTCCTCAAGGTCCCCGCCGACCCGAGAAACCCCGTACGGATCTACGATGTCAGCGTGCCCCGGCACCCCGTCACCCGCTAGTCTCCGGACGCACCAAAATTTTTGTTGGGGTATTTGGCCGGTATTCCCGCGACACGCGGCCCCGGTTATTGAATGTCCCCTACATAGGAAATAGCGTTCCAGACATGAGTTACTTGACATAACTATAACCTTCAACTCGAAGGTTAATGTTCAAAGCTTCAAGCCCGACTCCAATCAGTTTTCGCAATAGAACACGAACAAGGGACACGTAACGTGGCAGCTCCGCAGAATTACTTGGCCGTCATCAAGGTCGTCGGCATCGGCGGCGGTGGCGTGAACGCAGTCAACCGCATGATCGAAGTCGGCCTCCGCGGCGTCGAATTCATCGCCATCAACACCGATGCCCAGGCATTGCTGATGAGCGACGCAGACGTCAAGCTCGACGTCGGTCGCGAGCTGACCCGCGGGCTGGGAGCCGGGGCTAACCCTGAGGTCGGCAAGCAGGCTGCCGAGGACCACGCCGACGAGATCGAAGAGGTCATCCGCGGCGCAGACATGGTCTTCGTGACCGCCGGCGAGGGCGGCGGCACCGGAACCGGCGGCGCACCGGTCGTGGCCCGCATCGCCCGCTCACTCGGCGCACTGACCATCGGCGTCGTCACCCGGCCCTTCACCTTCGAAGGCCGCCGCCGTGCCGGCTCCGCAGAGGCCGGGATCGACGCTCTCCGCGACGAAGTCGACACACTGATCGTCATCCCGAATGACCGCCTGCTTTCCATCAGCGACCGCAACGTGTCCGTCCTTGACGCGTTCCGTTCCGCCGACCAGGTGCTGCTGTCCGGTGTCCAGGGCATCACCGACCTGATCACCACCCCGGGCCTGATCAACCTCGACTTTGCCGACGTCAAGTCGGTCATGCAGGGTGCGGGTTCTGCACTCATGGGCATCGGCTCGGCCCGCGGCGAAGACCGTGCCGTGAAGGCCGCCGAGCTCGCCATCGCCTCGCCGCTGCTCGAGGCTTCGATCGACGGCGCCCACGGCGTCCTCCTGTCCATCCAGGGCGGCTCCGACCTCGGCCTGTTCGAGATCAACGAAGCAGCCCGCCTGGTCCAGGAGGTTGCCCACCCGGAGGCCAACATCATCTTCGGCGCCGTCATCGACGACGCCCTCGGTGACGAAGCCCGCGTCACGGTTATCGCCGCCGGCTTCGACGACGTCAAGGCCACCTCGCCGTCCATGGACCAGTCGCTTCCGCAGACGGCGCCGCAGCGTCCGGCTGCCCCCGCACCCGCTCCCGCGCAGGCCCCGGCCTCGGCCCACGTCCAGCCGCTGCACGCATCGGTCGGAGCTGCCGGCCTCGGCGGCTGGGGCCAGCAGCGGCCGTCCGCCGTGCCGGCGGACGCCGGTTTCGACGTCGACCTGCCGTCCGTCGTGGAACCGGATCTGTCCGGCCGCCACTCGGATGACCTGGATGTTCCCGACTTCCTGAAGTAGATCCCGAGGCACCATGGCACTGCCGGTTGGCAGTGCCATGGTGCTTTCTCGTAGGATCGGAGGTCGGTCTACAAGGTTGGCGGTGTTCGAAGTGTTTTCGTGGCGGGTTGAAGTCCGGCCGGGCGTCTGGGTGGCTTTCACCAACGCCGCTGCCGGCAACCTCGCGCTCCATGTCGGCGACAATGCCGGGGACGTCCGGCGCCGCCGCAGCGAGCTCGAAAGAGCCGCGGGCCTGGGCGCCCGGGGCTTTCAGTACATGAACCAGGTCCACGGCAACGAGGTTGCCACGATCGCCCCCGGTCCGGCTGTTCCGGCCCCGACGGCGGACGCCCTGGTCTCCCGCGGCGCCGCCCTGGCCGTGATGGTTGCGGACTGCGTCCCCGTGGTCATGGTGGGCAGCACCAGCGGGGGAGGGCCGGTGCTTGGGGTCGCGCACGCGGGACGGCCCGGCGTCGCTTCCGGCGTGGTCACCGCCGCCGTGACCCGGATGCGGGCGCTCGGAGCTGGAGAAATCAGCGCGTGGATCGGGCCGTCGGTCTGCGGCCGGTGCTATGAGGTGCCGGCCGGAATGCGGGCTGAGGTTTCGGCGGTGGCCCCCGGGACCTGGTGCGACACTTCCCGCGGAACGCCCGGACTCGACCTGCCGGCCGGAGTCCGCCGCCAACTGAAATCCGTAGGCGTGGCAGTCGAATACTCCGGCGGCTGCACCCTCGAAGACGACGAACTCTTCTCCTACCGCCGGGACCGCCACACCGGACGCTTCGCCGGCCTGGTCTGGACGGCTACAGGGGACGGAACGAAGGCGGACATTGATGGCTGAGCAGCACGATCCCCGGCTGTCGCAGCTCCGGCAGCGTCTCGCCGCCGTCCGGCAACGGATCGACGGCGCCGTCGCGGCCGCAGGGCGGCAGGACGCTCCGCCGCAGCTGATAGTAGTCACCAAATTCCACCCCGCCGGTGACGTCCGGCGGCTGGCCACGCTGGGCATCACGGACGTCGGGGAAAACCGCGACCAGGAAGCCGCAGACAAGGCGGCCGGACTCGGCGACCTTGAGCTGCGCTGGCACTTCATCGGACAGCTGCAGAGCAATAAGGCCAAGTCCGTCGTGAAGTACGCCCACGCCGTGCATTCCGTTGACCGGCCCCAGCTCGCCGGAGCCCTGGCCAAGGCCATGGCCATCGAACACGAGCGCACCGGGCGTGGGCCGCTGGACTGCTACATCCAGGTAAGCCTTGACGAGGACGCCGACGGGAACCGGGGCGGCGCGCTCTCCGGGGACGTCCCTGTGCTGGCGGAGCGGCTGGCAGGCTCCGACGGACTTCGGCTGGCAGGGGTCATGGCGGTGGCCCCGCTCGGTGCGGATCCCGTCCGCGCGTTCGAGAAGCTCGCCGGAATCTCGGCCCGGCTCAGGGCCGGGTACCCGGACGCCACCGGCATTTCCGCCGGCATGAGCCAGGACCTGGAAGTGGCGATCCGGTTCGGTGCGACACACCTTCGCATTGGCTCCGATATTCTCGGTCCGCGTCCGGCGTTGCGGTAGGTTCAACGTATTGGAAGGTAATGGCGGGAATTCCAAGGCTGTCAGGTCATTTTGAGCGGCCCGCTTACGGACACGATTAGGAGTCGACCATGGC
>JAODMA010000202.1 GCA_025464545.1 Arthrobacter sp.
GCGCGGCTGCCGGGAGCCGCCTGTGATCTGCGTCCCAACGCGCCCCCGGGAAGGGCGGCGCGGTGCGGTTCTCCGCCGGGCTGCACGCCCCTGGTTTCCGGCCGGGCGCGGTCCGGCGGGACTAGAAGTCCCCTCGGCTGGCATCTACAGGGGGCAGTACCGGCCAGTCACCCTCGATCACGGCGGCAGGCTTGGTCTTGCGGAGGTACGTCTGGAAGTCCGTGGCCTGGGCCGAGGCCCAGTCGACCTGCAGCTGGTGCAGGTGGCTCGCCGGCATCCTCAGCTTCGGAAACTTCCCGGCCATGGCATCGAGCATGCGCAGGGTGGCGAGCGCATCCGCCGCCGAAGTGTGCGCGTTGTCCAGGTTGACGCCGTACTCCTCGCACAGGGCGGTCAGAGTGCGCTTGCCCTTGCGGTAGCGGTCCACTTGCTTGTTCATGACATAAGGGTCCAGCACCGGAAAGCGGCTCAGCTGGGGCACCCCGTACCGGGCCGATTCCGCCGCGAGCACGGTGAAGTCATAGCTGGCGTTGAAGGCGATCACCGGGACGCCGGTGTCGAACAGTTCCTGGAGCGCCGCGGCCACTTCCCGTGTCACCTCTGCGGCCGGCCGGCCCTCGCTGCGCGCCTTTTCGGTGGTGACGCCGTGGATATCACTGGCCTCGGTGGGAATCTCCACGCCCGGATCGGCGAGCCATTCATGTTCCTTGAGGATCCCGCCGTCGGAATCCACCACGGTGACCGACGCGGTGACGATCCTGGCCGAGCGTGAGTTCCGGCCGGTGGTTTCGAGGTCAAAGGCTGCGCGGGGGAGGGTGTTCCAAGTGGTCATGCGTCCACGCTACCTGCTGCCACCGACAGGAACGCGCCACCCGCGCCGGCCGCGGCGCGGAGTCGTTGCGGGCTCGCTCAAGGCGCCTCCGGGGGAGTGGACGGGCCGGACGCAGGCTTTGCCCGGCTAGGCTTGAGTCATGCGGATTGAGTATGTGGAGGCGGTGCTGGAACTCGTGGCATTGATCCCCGCAGGCACCGCGGTGGCCTACGGCGACGTCGCCGAACTCCTGGGCTCCGGCGGGCCCCGCCAGGTCGGATCGGTGCTGAGCCACCGCGGCGGTTCGGTCCCCTGGTGGCGCGTCCTGAAGGCCAGCGGTGGGGCCCCGCCGGGTCATGAGCGCGAGGCCCTGGCGCTCTACATCCTGGAAGGTACTCCGCTGCTGGGAAGCTACGAGGAGTACCTCCGCACGGGCAAAGGGCGCTGGCGGGTCGACCTGATGTCGGCCCGGTGGGCGCCCACCGACGAGAACTTTGGCCGGATCGACGTGATCGCTGAGCGGCTCGAACGCAGCCTGCACAAAATGTCGGCGCCCGATGATGAAATGACCGTGTGAGCACCTCCAGCCAGAACCCCTCTCTCCGCCTGCTTCCACCCCGCAAACAGCACGCCGCAGTACCCTCGCTCTCAGCGGACCAGCGTGCCGCCGTCGACGTCCCGCACGGTTCCGGACCCGTCCTCGTCCCCGGCGCCCCGGGAACCGGAAAGTCCACGGTGCTGGTGGAGGCGGCGGTGCGACGCGCCCAACGCGACGGTCTGGACCCGGAGCGGATGCTGATCCTGGCCCCGGGACGGCTCGCCGCCGACACCCTGCGGGATCAGTTCACCGCCCGGCTGGACCGCAGTCTGAGTACGACGCCGGCCCGCACCTGGGCGTCCTACGCCTTCGATCTGATCCGCCGGGCCAAAGCCGAAGGCATCCTGCCGCTGCCGCGTCCGCCGAAGCTGCTGTCCGGCCCGGAGCAGGACTTGATCATCAAGGAACTCCTTGACGGGCATGCGCGGCCCGGACTCGAGCTGCCCTGGCCGGAAGACCTGGGCGCTGCCCTGCAGACCCGGGGCTTCCGGCAGGAGGTCCGCCAGCTCTTTGACCGGATCATCGAATCCGGACGCACGGCAGAGGATCTAGTGGTCCTGGCGGCGCGCTGCCACCGGCCCGACTGGGTGGCCGCGGCGGCACTGTATTCCGAATACCGGGATGTCCTGGACCTGCGGATGCCCGAAGCCTTCGACCCGGCCGGCATCATCACCGCCGCCCGGCAGATCTTCCAGGACGCGCCGGACTTCCTGGCGGCCGAGCGCCACAGGCTCCAGCTGGTGCTGGTGGATGACATTCAGGAAGCAAACCCTGCCGTTTTCGAACTGCTCGCGGATGTCGCCGCCGGCAAGGATTCCCTCATCACCTTCTCCCCGGACACGGTGGTTCAGGGCTTCCGCGGCGCCCGCCCGGATCTCGTGGCCGAGCTGCCGCGGCTGCTTGCCCCCGCCGGCGGAGCCGTCCTCGAACGCCCGCTCTCGACGGCGCACCGCCACACCCCCGCCGTGGCGGAGGCCTGGCTCTCGGTGGCCGGGCGCATCTCCCGCCGGGCCGGCGGGCAATCTGCCCGCCGGCTCGAGCAGCCGGGCCGCGACGCACCCACAGGTATCGGAGACGCCGCAGCCCCCGCCGCCGGCCCGGAAGCAGCCCGCGCGGAAGCGGCCGACGGCGGAGCCGGCCGGGTCGAGGCGCACCTGCTGCCGTCCCCGGTCCACGAACTGCGCTACGTGGCGCAGCGGATCCTCGAAGCGCAGCTGAACGACGGCCGGGCACTGGGCGAGATCGCCGTGATCGTCCGCAACGGCGGCCAGCTCGGACAGCTGCAGCGTTACCTCTCGGGCCAGGGCATCCCCGTCCGCATCCCGGTGGCGGAATCCGCCGTCCGCGACGAAGTCGCCGTCCGGCCCCTGCTCGATGCCTACGCCGTCGTGCTGGACCCGGCCGTGCTGACGCCCGAGGCGGCCGTCGGGCTCCTGACGTCCCGGATCGGCGGCGCCACGGCGATTGAACTGCGCCGGCTGCGCCAGGCGCTGCGCCGCGAGGAAATCCTCGGAGGTGGCGGCCGCACCAGCGACGCGCTCCTCGTCGAGGCCCTGCTGGAACCCGGGGCGGTGGCCACGCTCGGCATCGAGGGGCACTCGGCGCGCCGGATTGCCCGGATGATCCTCGCCGGCAGGGAAGCCGCGCAGGCGCCCGGCGGCAATGCCGAAACGGTGCTGTGGGCCCTGTGGAACGCCACCGGACTCGCCTCACGGTGGACCGAGGCAGCACTGTCCGGGGGAGCAGCCGGAGCCCGCGCAGACCGCGACCTCGATGCCATGATGGCCTTGTTCCACACTGCCGAGCGCTATGTGGACCAGCTTCCCGGGTCCGGTCCCGAACAGTTCCTTGAGTACCTGCTCAGCCAGGAACTGCCCATGGACACCTTGGCGGCGAGGGCCCAGCTTGAAGACGCCGTGGAACTCATGACGCCCGCCAGCGCCGCCGGACGGGAATGGCCGGTCGTGATCGTTCCCGGACTCCAGGAGGGCGTGTGGCCCAACACCCGGCTCCGCGGAGAACTGCTCGGCAGCACCCTGTTCGCGGACGCCGTCGAACACGGAGTGGAGTACGCCCTGCAGCTGGATCCGCTCAGCCGCCTGCGGGAAATCCGCTACGACGAGCTGCGGAGCTTTTCCACCGCGGTCTCGCGGGCCCGGCAGGAGCTGATCTGCACTGCGGTGTCCTCGGAAGACGAGCAGCCCTCCTCGTTCCTGGACTACGTGGCGCCCCTGCACCCGGACCAGGACCGGAGGGGCTTCACCCCGGTGGAACGGCCCTTGACACTGCGGGCCCTCGTGGCGGAACTGCGTCAGTATGCGCAGCTGGACGCGCCGGAGGCCGCCGAGGCAACCGCCGTGCTGGGCGCTCTGGCTGCCGCGGAACCGCCCGTGCCCGGGGCGCATCCCGGAAGCTGGTGGGGTCTTGCGCCGCTGTCCTCCGATGCGCCCGTCGTACCGCCAGGAGGCACCGTGTACGTCTCGCCGTCGAAGGTTGAAACGGTGCAGAAATCGCCTCTGGACTGGTTTGTCCAGGCGGCGGGAGGTGAGGCGGAGACCGACTTCGCCCGCAGCCTCGGGACTCTCGTCCACGCCATCGCGCAGGACCTGCCGGACGCCTCTGGCAATGAATACGTGGCCGAACTCGTGTGCCGCTGGCCCGCGCTCGGGATGAAGGACAACTGGGAAGGCAGGCTCGACTTCCAGCGCGCCGAGGCCATGGTCCGGAAGCTGGCACAATACGTGCTGCTGATGCGTGCCGAAGGCCGCAGCCTGGTCGGCGTCGAGCAGGACTTCGAGGTGAAACTGCCGGACGTCGCCCCTGAAAATCCGGCCCGCAGCACCGGCAGCGACGACGGAGGTGAGCCCTGGCCGGCCCGTCCGGCCGTATTGCGCGGGCAGGTCGACCGGCTGGAGATCGACGCAGAAGGCCGTCTGGTCGTCGTGGACCTGAAGACCGGGAAACGGCAGCCCGGCAAAGCCGATCTGGAGCGGCACCCGCAGCTGGGCGCCTACCAGGCAGCCGTCCTGGCAGGTGGTTTTGCCGGCCCCGACGACGGGCCGCCGCCACTTCCGGGCGGTGCCGTCCTGGCCCAGCTCGGGACCACCACCAAAAGCCCCGGCATCCAGGCCCAGGCCGCGCTGGGCCCAGCGGAGAACTGGGCGCGGGACATGGTGGGCGATGCCGCGCGCGTGATGTCCGGCAGCACCTTTGAGGCGCGCCATGACCCGTCCAAGAGCGGGCACGGCGGGCACGGCTGCCGGCTGCCCGAGGTCTGTCCGCTGTGCGCGCGAGGAAAGCAGGTTACCGAATGACCACCGAGGCAACGCCGCCCACCCGGCCGGCGGTGCTTCAGGCCGCTCTTCCCGTCCCCAGGTTCAGCCCGGAGGAGCTGTCCGCGATGCTGGGGGAGAAGAACAGCCCCACGCCGGAGCAGTCCCTGATTATTTCGTCCCCCTTGTCACCCCGGCTGGTCATCGCCGGTGCCGGCTCGGGAAAGACGGCAACCATGGCGGACCGTGTCGTCTGGCTCGTGGCCAACGGCTGGGTCCGGCCCGAGGAAGTGCTCGGCGTGACCTTCACCCGCAAGGCCGCCGGGGAGCTCGCCACCCGGATCCGCGCCAAGCTGGCCGCGCTGCAGCGGATTGCCGCCGCGGACTCCGGGAACCTGGTCTTTCCGGCCGGGCTGCTCAGCACCGATGCACTTGAGCCCAAGGTCTCCACCTACCACTCCTACGCGAGCGGAATCGTGTCCGACTACGGTCTCCGGCTCGGCGTGGAACGCGACGTCGTGCTGCTCGGAGGCGCCCAGTCCTTCCAGCTCGCCAGCGAGGTCGTGGAGGCGTTCGACGGTGACTATGAGCATTTCCGCGCAGCAAAGTCGACTCTGGTCAAAGCGGTGATCCAGCTCGCCGGGGAATGCGCGGAGCACCTGCAGCACCCTGCCGGGGTCCGCGGCTGGCTGCTCGAGCGGGTAGCGGAGTTCGAAGCCCTGCCCTATCTCGCCACCGGCAAGAAGAACCCGAGCCAGGCCGCGGGCGAGCTCAGCGGCCTGCTCCGCACGCGGGCCAGCGTCGCGGACATGGTGGAGCGCTACACCAACGCCAAACGAGCCCGCGGCGCATTGGACTTCGGCGACCTCGTGGCCCTTGCGGCGCGGGCGGCCAACGAAATCCCGGTCGCCGCGGAAACCGAGCGGCAGCGCTACAAGGTCGTGCTGCTGGACGAATTCCAGGACACCTCCCACGCCCAGCTGGTGCTCTTCTCCCGGCTCTTCGGCGACGGCCACGCGGTGACCGCGGTGGGCGACCCGAACCAGTCGATCTACGGCTTCCGCGGCGCCTCCGCCGGGCAGCTCTTCCACTTCGTCCGGGAATTCCCGCTCCGGCTCGACGACGTCGCCGACACCGACAACGCCGGCAGCGCGACCGACAACGCCGGCAGGGCGGCCGACAACGCCAAAGGCGCGGCTCACAGGAACGTCGGCGCGCCCCGCTTCGCCGTGGCGCCGACGTCGTACCTCACCACCGCATGGCGCAACGGGCGGAACATCCTCTCCGCCGCCAACGTCATTTCCGGTCCGCTCAGCAAGGCAGCCGCGCATGCCGGTTCCGCCGGCGCACGGGACACGGCCGACACCGTGGAGGTGCCGCCCCTGCAGCCGAGCCCGGCCGCGGTCCAGGGCCGGGTGGTGCTGGGCCGCTTTGCCACGGACGAGGATGAGGCCGCGGCCATCGCCGGCGACGTGCTGAAGTTCCGGGTGACAGACTTCCAGGCGTCGGGTGCGGAGTACCCCGAGCCCCCCGCGATGGCGGTGCTGTGCCGGCGCCGGGCACAGATGGAGTGCGTCCGCCGTGAATTCGAGCAGCGTGGCATCCCGTACGAAATCGTCGGACTCGGGGGACTGCTGGATACTCCCGAAATAGTGGATCTGGTCGCCACCCTCCGGGTCCTGGCCGATCCGGGACGGTCGGATTCCCTGATGCGGCTGCTGGCCGGAGCTCGCTGGCGGATCGGGCCGGCCGACCTGATGGCCTTCCACGACTGGTCCAGTTTTCTGGCCCGCCGCCGGGGACGCCCGGCCAGTTCCGACGCGGACAATGCCGACACAGAGGCCGGCGCGGAGGAAACGGTGATCGAGGGCGACCTCACGGACGCCGCCAGCCTGGTCGAAGCACTGGACCGGCTGCCGCGCGAAGGCTGGGTTTCCAGGCACGGCCGCGCACTCAGCCCCGAGGCGCAGGAGCGGCTTCAGCGCCTCTCGGCGGAACTCCGGCAGTTGCGTGGGTTCATGGGTGACGACCTCATGACGCTGCTTGGCGAGGTGGAGCGCGCGATGCTCCTCGATATTGAGGTCGCCGCGCGGCCGGGGATCAGCATCCATCAGGCACGGCGGAACCTGGACGCTTTCCAGGATGCTGCGGCAGGATTCCTGTTCACCTCCCACCGCGTCGATGTGCTGGCCTTCCTCGCCTGGCTGGAGGCAGCAGCCGCTGAGGAAAACGGTCTGGACGCCGCTGCACCCGAAGTAAACCACGAGGCCGTGCAATTGCTGACCGTGCATGCGTCCAAGGGCCTGGAATGGGATGTTGTGTTCGTCCCGGGGCTCAACGCAGGAGCCTTTCCCAGCAACCGTGACTCGCGCTGGAGCAGCGGCAGCGCCGCCCTCCCCTGGCCATTGCGCGGGGACCGGGCGGATCTGCCGCAATGGGACCTGGACCAGCCGGACCAGAAGGGCTGGCTCGATGCCGAGAAGGAGTTCAAGTCGGCCGTCCAGGTGCACGGCGAGGCCGAGGAACGGCGCCTGGCCTACGTGGCCTACACCCGCGCCAAACACGTCCTCTGGGTATCCAGTGCAGCCTGGGTAGGTTCCCGGGCGGGGATGGCGGAGATGTCTCCCTTCCTGGCGGAGCTCGAGGTGCTCTCCGGCGGCGGCTGCGCGGAGATCCACCCCCAGTCGGTCAGCGAGGAATCACTGCCGGAGAAGAGCCCGCTGACCTCGGAACTGGAACTGGCGCTGTGGCCCTACGACCCTCTCGAAGGTCCGGTCGACCCGCGCACCGGCGCGCGGCTCAGGCTCGCCGCCGGGCGGCGGGCGGCAATGGAGGCAGCCGCGGCCCGGGTGCTGGCATCCCTGGCCGCCGGCGCAGCGGAAACCGTTCTGGACCCGGCCGGCCCGGCGGAGGCCTTCCGGGGCGGGGAACAGCCCCGGCCCCTGCGGGGACCGGCCGCGGGCTGGGCACGCGAGGCCGCGACGCTGCTGGAACGCCGTTCCCGGCGGAGTGTCGTGCAGGATGTCCATCTGCCGGGCCACATCTCCGCGTCCACGCTGGTGGACCTGGAAGACGACGCCGGTTCGGTGGTCGCACGGCTGCGGCGGCCCGTTCCCCGCGAGCCGGGGATGTCCGCACGCAAGGGCACCGCCTTCCACGCCTGGGTGGAGCAGTACTTCGGTGCCGCCGGCATGCTGGACCTCGGCGAAGCGGCCGGCTCGGACGACCATATCGATGAGGCTTACGGGCTCGACGCGATGGTGGCGACGTTCCGCCAGTCGGAATGGGCACACCGTGCACCGGCCCACGTCGAGGTGCCCGTGGAGACGCGCGTCGGTGACGTGGTGGTCCGCGGCCGGATTGACGCCGTTTTCCGGGACGCGGACGGAGGCTGGGATTTGGTGGACTGGAAGACCGGGCGCCGGCCGGCCGCAGCCCAGCTCAAAGTGAAGGCCGTTCAGCTTGCTGTCTATCGGCTGGCATGGTCTCGGCTCAAGGGCGTTCCGCTGGACGAAGTCCGCGCCGCGTTCTACTACGTGGCGGACAACCAAGTGGTCCGCCCGCACGACCTCGGGTCAGCGGAGCGGCTTGAGTCAATCGTGGCGGCCGCCTTGGGCCAGGGCTAGCGCGGCTTGGCCTCGACGACGGGCAGCGCGGTGGTCGAGGTGTCCTCGGAGGTCTTGGCGGCCACCACGGAAATGGACTGCGTCGAGGTGTCGTCAGCGGAGACGGCGGTTGCCTGCCGGGCGTGAACCACCTCAAACGGCTCCTCGG
>JAODMA010000229.1 GCA_025464545.1 Arthrobacter sp.
ACAGCTGCAACGGCAGCGACCCTGCGGCCACGCCGACGATCGCCAACCTGATGAGCGAGCTTATGCACGTACGTGGGAATGACTATCAGCTGAGCGCCCTGAAGGTCGGCAAGGCAGCCGGCCTGGAGACGTGGCTGCCTGAGACCGGCATCGCCGCCTGCCCCGGCTCGAACGAGACGTCCCGCACGCACGCATCCGCGCTGTGGACGGCGGACTACGCCCTCAACGCCGCCCAGCTGGGAATCACCAGGATCGGCTTCCACAGCTCCCTGCAGACCTGCAAGGGCGGGCCGCCGATGTCGGCCATCTGCAGCGGAGGTCCCTACCTGAAGTCCGACGGCCAGATGTCCGGCCGTGCCAACTTCTTCGGTATTTCGATGGTCGCCGAGCTGGAAGGCGGAAAGTTCCTGAAGCTGGACAGCACCGGCGGCGGGCTGATGTACAGCTACGCCCTGCAGAACGCCGACGGCAGCACCACCGTGGTCCTGGTCAACCAGAACAACCCCGAAACGGCCGCCCAGGCCGATGTGACGCTGAACCTGCCGGGCAAGCCCCTGACCGGCACGATGACCCAGCTCAGCGGACCCAGCTACGGGGCCGAGGACAGCACCGTGATCGACGGGGCCAAGTCGGAACCGACGCCGCTGGCCGACCGCCCCACGGTACCGGGCTTCCAGTTCAAGTCCGAAACACAAAACTTCAAGCTGACGGCCGGAACCGTGACGGTGCTGAACTTCACGTACTGACGCTCCGCACCCCCGGCGGTCCCTTCCGGGGCTTTCCGGCCCGCAACGCAAAGTGCCTCCGCCCAACTAACTCGCAGTTGAGGCCGTTTAAATCGCTCAAAACGGCCTCTAATGCGAGCTAGTTGGGACCGGAGGCACTTTGGTCAGTTCAGCAGGGCGTCGACGAAGGCCTCCGCGTCGAAGGGCGCGAGGTCATCAGCGCCCTCGCCGAGACCGATGAGCTTGACGGGGACCCCCAGCGACTTCTGGATGGCGACGACGATCCCGCCCTTGGCGGTGCCGTCCAGCTTGGTCAGGACGATTCCGGTGATGTTGACGACTTCGGCGAAGACCCGGGCCTGGTTCAGGCCGTTCTGGCCCGTCGTGGCGTCCAGGACCAGCAGCACCTCGTCCACTTCGGCGAGCTTTTCAATGACGCGCTTGACCTTGCTGAGCTCGTCCATCAGTCCGACCTTGTTCTGCAGCCGTCCCGCCGTGTCGATCATCACGACGTCGACTTCCTGCTCGATGCCCGCCTTGACCGCCTCGTAGGCGACAGACGCCGGGTCCGCCCCGTGGACGTCGGATTTGACGGTGGGGACCCCGACGCGCTGCCCCCAGGTGGCCAGCTGCTCGGCGGCAGCGGCGCGGAAGGTGTCGGCAGCGCCCAGCAGCACGTCCTTGTCCTCGGCCACAAGTACGCGGGCCAGCTTGCCCACTGTGGTGGTCTTGCCGACGCCGTTAACGCCGACCACCAGTACGACGGCGGGCTTGTCACCCTGGCGCTCGACGCGCAGGCTGCGGTCCATCGTGGGGTCCACAAGCTTGAGGAGTTCCTCGCGCAGCAGCGCCTTGACCTCTTCCGGAGACCGCGTGCCGAGGACCTTTACCCGTTCGCGGAGCGCGTCCACAAGCTGCATGGTCGGCTCGGTGCCGAGGTCTGCGAGCAGGAGGGTCTCCTCCACCTCGTCCCAGACATCCTCGTCGATCTTGTCCGCCGAGAGCAGCGCCAGCAGCCCCTTGCCGAGGATGTTGTTGGACTTGACGAGTCGTTCCCGCAACCGGGTCAAGCGGCCGGCCACCGGCAGAGGCGTCTCCACCGGTACCGTTTCCAGGCCCGCGACGTCGTCCGGTACCTCGACCGCTTCAAGGCCCTCAAAGTTGGTCTCCTGGGGCGTCCCGCGCTCGCGCGTCGGCGCCGCCCGGTCCTCGACCAGGGTTGATCCGGTCCGCTGGCCCGGCTCCGCGGGATCGTTCTCGTCACGCGTGCCCGGGTAGTTCGTGATGTTCTTCCGGGTCTTCATAAGCACCGGTATCAGCGCACCGAGGACCACCAGGGCAGCGAGAATGGGCAGGATAATAGGGAGGATGTCGTTCACTCCCCTAGCTTCTCACAAACGGGAAAGCGGTTGCGGAGGCGCCGAAGGCGCAAGTCCTGATCCGGGAGGGCGTGGGTTCAGGCGTCGGCGCCAAGCCGCTGGCTGATGACCGTGGAGACACCGTCGCCGCGCATCGTGACGCCGTAGAGTGCATCGGCGACCTCCATGGTGCGTTTCTGGTGCGTGATGACAATCAGCTGGCTGGATTCGCGCAGTTCCTCGAAGATGGTGATCAGCCGCCCCAGGTTGGTATCGTCCAGCGCTGCCTCCACCTCATCCATGACATAGAACGGCGAGGGCCGGGCCTTGAAGATGGCCACAAGCAGGGCCACCGCTGTCAGCGACCGTTCTCCGCCGGAAAGCAGCGAAAGCCGCTTGATCTTCTTCCCGGCCGGGCGCGCTTCGACCTCGATGCCCGTAGTGAGCATGTCCGACGGGTCGGTGAGGACCAGCCGTCCCTCACCTCCCGGAAACAGCCGGGCAAAAACGCGGACAAACTGCGCCGAGGTGTCCGCGAAGGCTTCGGCAAAGACCTT
>JAODMA010000283.1 GCA_025464545.1 Arthrobacter sp.
AAGGTGGCCGGATCCAGCCCCAGGTCCGGAGCCAGCTCTTCGAGGGTCTGCCAGCCGCCGAGCTTTCCCAGGATCGCGGCGCGCATCAGCTCCGTCTCCAGGACCATGGTCATCGGGGAACGCCGGAGAATCCGTCCGTTGAGCTTGAGCCGGCCAGCATGTTCAGCCAGCCAGGCCGCAGCCTGCCGGTGCGGTCGCTGCCGGACGCCCAGGTCCCGGATCAGGCCCTCGAGGAGGTCCCGCTCACGTTCGATTTCGGCACTGACGCGTGCGATGTCCGCGGACACCGGGGTGTCGGCGTACACCTCGGTCATCCGCTTGATCCGGGAGACTCCGGCGGTTGAGCCGGTCAGGTGGTCGGATAGGTATAGGCCGAGGAGCTTTGCGTCGATCGAGCCGGGGATGTGCGGGGCCATGAAACCTCCAGGATGTGCCTGTTGCCTGAGCGGGTCGGTTGACCAAAACCCTACCGCACGGCTGGCTTACAGCTCCTGGCGGTAAACCAGCAGTTTGATCTCCGTGTCGGGAACCAGCCAGTCGCGTTCGGGCACCCGGACGAAACCGGTCTTCTGATAGAGGCCGTGCGCGCTCTCCCAGGTCATGCCCGTGGTGAGGGCCACGGCGCGGATTCCCGGCAGCGACCTGCCGTGCTCGAGGATGGCGCTGACCATGGCCAGGCCGGCACCGCTGCGCTGGACGGCCGGGTCCACCACGAGCATGCGGAACTCCAGCTCGTCGCTCCGGGCAATGTCCGCGTAGGGCTCGCCCGCGACGGCGAGCGTCACGGAACCCACGATCACGCCGTTCCGCTCAGCGACCCAGATCGTCGCTTTCGCGGCACGTTTGGCAACGTCCTGGATCTGACGCATGTACGGGTGATCGGCGCTCTCGAAGTAGCCCGCGGCCAGATAGGCGTCCCGGGTGATGCGCGCGATGGCGTCGAAATCGGCCGGAACGGCGGGTCGGATGCGGATCTGCGAAGGCACCTGTCCATGGTACGGGCGGACGCCGCCGGCAGCCCGCAGGAAGGCGGGTTCCGTGACTGAACTATCAGTTCAACGTCGGCGGCGCGGCGCTCAGAGCGGGAACTTGCCGGAAAGCTCCAGGCTTGCGGCGCAGGTCCAGGCCGCCAGGCGTTCGTCGTCGGAGGGGCCGCCGTCCAGCGGGCTGGTGAGCCGGGGCCTGCGCACCCAGCAGCCTGCCTCCTCGGCGATGAGGGCACCGGCGGCGAAGTCGTGCTCATTGAGTCCGCGTTCGCCGAAGGCATCGATGGTGCCGTCCGCGACGAGGCAGAGGTCCAGGGCCGCGGAACCGAGCCGGCGGACGTCGGCGAAGCCGTCCATCAGGGTGCCCAGGCCGCTCGCCTGTTCGGCGCGGACCTCGGGGTCGTAGTTGAAACCCGTGGCCAGGATCTGCCCGCTGCGCCCCGGGACCGGTCCGAACAGCTGCGTCTGCCGGCCGTCGTCGTCAAGCCAGGCCCCCCGGCCGCGGGACGCGTAGTAGCTCCGTCGCAGTGCGGGGGCAGTGACGACGCCAGCCAGCCAGACGCCGTCGGGATCCGCCACGGCCACTGAGGTGCCGTAATAGACGATGTTGCGGATGAAATTAGTGGTGCCGTCCAGGGGGTCGACCGACCAGCGGTAGCCGCTGGCATCGTCCGGGAGCACCGTGCCGCCCTCCTCCCCGGTGATGATGTCCCGCGGCCGGGCAGCCGTAAGCACCGCGCGGACGGCTTTTTCCGCGGCCAGGTCGAACGCCGTCACCCAGTCCCCTGCGTCGCCCTTGTTGCTGACCCCGAGTTCGGCCGCGTTCCGGCCGGCCAGAACCGCGGCTCCAGCCGCCGCTGCCGCCTGGGCCAATTCGAGCAGTTCGCCCAGTTCCGGGCGGGAAGCGGCCCCGCCCGGCGCGGCACTCATAGAGAAACCGCTTCCTGGTGGTCCTCCCCGTTGTCCTCGAGGTCCCCGTCCCCGGCGTCTTCGGGCTCTGCGGCGTCTGCCGATCCGGCAGACGCACCGGCGCCGCCTGCCGGGCCGCTGGCCAGCAGGGCGCGGAAGCCGTCCTCGTCCAGGACGGGCACGCCGAGCTGTTCAGCCTTGTCCAGCTTGGTGCCCGCATTCTCGCCGGCCACCAGGTAGTCCGTTTTCTTCGAGACCGAACCGGCTGCTTTGCCGCCGCGGATCAGGATGGCTTCCTTCGCCTCGTCCCGGCTGAAGCCCTCGAGGCTTCCGGTGACCACAATGGTGAGCCCTTCCAGGGTCCGGGGCATGGACGCGTCGCGTTCGTCTTCCATCCGGACCCCGTCGGCGGCCCAACTATCGACGATCTCGCGGTGCCAGTCGTCGGCGAACCATTCGGTGAGGGCCTGCGCGATGACCGGGCCGACGCCGTCAACGTGGGCCAACTCCTCCTCGGAGGCCTGCCGGATGGCGTCCATGGTCCCGAAGGCGGTTGCGAGGGCGCGGGAGGCCCGCGGCCCGACGTGCCGGATGGACAGCGCCACCAGGACGCGCCAGAGCGGCTGGGTCTTGGCCTTTTCCAGTTCGCGGAAGAGTTTGTCCGTGGTCGCCGTCGGTTTGGACGGCGTCTTCGCGGTGCCCTTGCTGTAGAAGTAGGGCACAAGCTCGTATTCGCCGGTGGGCACGCCCTTGCTGCGCTTTTCGCGCCGGATCCGGACGTCCGCGAGGTCCTCGGGCTTCAACCGGAACAGCGTTGCCTCGGTGGTCAGCGGCGGGGTCTCCGGCTCCGCCGGCTGGGTGAGGGCGATGGCGGCTTCCCAGCC
>JAODMA010000142.1 GCA_025464545.1 Arthrobacter sp.
GTGTCAGGGAATCGTGAGCATACCGGGGACCCGTTGTTGTTCGGCGGCCCGGCTGACCTCGTGGGTCCCGTGGCTTTGCGTCGCCGGCTCGCACCGGGTTTGCCTTTATCGTCGAGCGGATGCTCAATCGAGCGTCATGGTAGCAAATGAAAGGTCCGCTGATCTTGCGGGACACACCGTGGCCGGCCGCGGACCCCCTGGATATCGGGCAACTCCACAGAAAGCGCCAAATTTCTGCTCGAGCCAGCCACTTCGCGCTCTCGTCGGGGGCTTCCTGGAGAATCAGGATCGCGAGGCGCTCGCAGACCCGACTTTTTTCAATGGATGGCGTGGGCAGAATGGATAGCGGCCTCCGGGTGCGCGTGCCAACCACGTCCGCCGCTCAGCCCTGCTCGAGCACCACGTCTGCCGGAGTCTTGTCCAGCCGCCAGCCGCGCCAGACGGGGTGCCGGAGTTTCCCGCTGCCGGTCCATTCCCCGTACGTGACTTCGCCGACGAGCCTGGCGCTCACCCAGTGGGCGTCCGAGGCGTCGGCGGCCGGCACCCCGTCAAAGGGTGACGTCTTCCGGGTCAGGGCATCGAGCTGCTGCCGCAGTTCCTCAAGCTCACGCGTGCTGAAGCCGCTGCCCACCCGCCCCACGTACCGGAGCTTCGGACCGTCCGGGATACCCAGCAGCAGCGAGCCCACGGATTGGCTGCGGCCGCCCTTACCCGGTCGCCAGCCGCCGACGACTACTTCCTGGGTGCGTTCGAACTTGAGCTTAAGCCAGGATCGGCTGCGGGCACCGACGTACCGGCCGTCGGTGCGCTTGGCCATCACCCCTTCGAGCCCCAGTTCCTGGGCACTTTCCAGAATGTGGGTGACGTCGCCGTCGATCACCGCGGAGAGTTCCACCGGGCAGCGGGAGGGCTGGAAGAACTTCTCCAGGCGGTCGCGGCGTTTGGCCAGCGGCAGGCGCCGGAGGTCCTTCCCGCCCTCGGACAGCAAATCGAACAACATCAGGCGCACCGGGATGGACGGCTGGGCCTTCGCAACATCGGAGGGCCTGGTCAGCTTCATCCGCCCTTGCAGCAGCCCGAAATCGGGCCGACCGGAGGGCCCGACGGCGATGATCTCGCCGTCGGCGATGAAGTCCTGGTCCGGCCAGCAGGAGCGGTCGGTCAGCTCGGGGTACGTCGCCGTCACATCGTTGCCGTTGCGGCTGAAAAGCCGGATCCTGTCCCCGTCCGTGACGACCAGGGCCCGCACGCCGTCCCACTTGAGTTCGAACTGCCAGTCCATGTCCGGAAGATCGGCAGTGGTTCCCGGGCTGGCCAGCATCGGCGTGAAATCCGTGAAGTCCGGCGCTGCTGGTGCAACAGCTTGCGGGGAGTTCTCACCGTCCTCCACGGGTTCCTGCGCCGGGCCGTTTCCGGGCCGGTCCTTGGCTGCCGGAGCCGGCTGCCCCTTCTTCCCGCCCGCGGGGTCCATCAGGTGGATCAGCCACTGGTCATCAGCCTGGCCCGTGTGGATCAGGGCGAACCTGCGCGTGCCGCCAAGGCCGCCGTCGTCCTGTCCGGTCAGCGTCGCGATGACTTCCTTGCCCGCGACCCACTTCTCGACCTCGTAGTACCCGCGGTCCCAGATGCTCATGGTCCCGGCACCGTACTGGCCCTTGGGAATGGTGCCCTCGAAGTCCAAGTAGTCCATCGGATGGTCCTCGGTCTGGACCGCGAGGTGGTTCTTCGTCTTGGACGTGGGGACGCCTTTCGGAAGCGCCCAGGACACCAGGACGCCGTCGCGCTCCAGCCGCAAGTCGTAGTGCAGCCGGCTGGCGTGGTGCTCCTGGATAACGAACGCCTCGCGTTGGGTGCCGGCGTCGGACTCCGCACGGTACCGCTCGGCGGTGAACGGCTCCGGGGTGGCTGCCGCGTCCCGCTTGGTACGGTACTGCTCCAGCCGGGGGTCCGTGTGGCCGCCGTCGCCCGGGCCATCTCCGGAAGGGGCACCCGGGCGTTCCGGTGCGGGCAAGGATTCTTTGCCTCCCGAGATGGCGGCGAAGGGATCCTTGCCCGCCTTCACGCGTTTCAGAACCTCCTGATAGTCCAGCTGGCGCAGGGATGCGGAGCTGAGTTCGCGCCAGGTACGGGGCGCTGCCACCATCGGATGCAGCCGCCCGCGCAGCGAGTACGGAACGATCGTAGTCTTCGCGGCGTTGTTCTGGCTCCAGTCCACCAGGACCTTGCCGGTGCGGAGGGTCTTCTTCATGTCGCTCACGGCCAACTCGGGATGGTCGGCCTCCAGTGACCGGGCCAGTTCATGGGCGAACTCCGAGATCTGCTCCGAACTCTGGGTCCCGTCCAGGGACGCATAGAGGTGGATGCCTTTGCTGCCGCTGGTCACCGGTACCGGGTCCAGGCCGACATCCTGCAGGATGCTTCGGGCCAGCCTGGCCACTTCCACACACTCGGCCAGTCCGGCACCCTCTCCGGGGTCGAGGTCCAGTACCAACCGGTCCGGCGTCATGGCGTTCCCGTGCGAGTCCACACGCCACTGCGGCACGTGGATCTCCAGGGAGCCGATCTGGGCGAGCCAGGTCAACGTAGCGGGATCATTGACCAGCGGGTATTGGATGGAGCGTTCTTTATGGGTAATGGAAGCGCGCGGTATCCAACCCGGCGTCGAATGGTCCAGGTTCTTTTGGAAGAACATCTCGCCTGGCTCGTCGGCTGTTCCGACGCCGTGCACCCAGCGCTTCCGGGTAGCCGGTCGGTTAGCGGCGGCCGGGATCAGCACGGCCGCCACGGCGGCGTAGTAGGCGAGGACGTCCGCTTTGGTGGTGCCGGTCTCCGGATACATGACCTTGTCCAGGTTCGTCACCACGAGCTCGCGGCCGTCGACGCGCACCCTTTCCCTGCTGCTAGCCGGTGTCCGTTCAGGCATAGGACTTCTCCTCCGTGCAACTGTGATGTTCACTTGATCCATGAGAGCCATCTGGAAAGGCGCGATAGCGTTCGGGCTGGTCAACGTGCCGGTCAAGGTCTACACCGCGACCGAGGACCACGACATCAGCCTGCATCAGGTCCACAACGCCGACGGCGGCCGGATCCGCTACCAGCGCCGTTGCGAGGTCTGCAGCAAGATCGTGGACTACGAGGACATTGACAAGGCCTATGAGGACGACGGCAGGACGGTGGTGCTCAGCCGCGACGAGCTCAAGTCGATCCCCGCCGAAAACAGCCACGAGATCGACGTTGTACAGTTCGTTCCGGCCGAACAGCTGGACCCC
>JAODMA010000391.1 GCA_025464545.1 Arthrobacter sp.
CGAACCCGGCCTCTGTCGCTGAACCGCGCCCACCATTCGGCCTGACTGCCTCCTGACCCCTCCGCTCCCTGCCTGGTGTCCCTGAGCTAGGACCCCGGAGCCGAGACAATACGGACCTCCGTTTCCCGGAGGTTCTCTGACAGCCGGCTGAACAGGCGGAACCACGCGGTTGCGCAGCATCCCCATAGTTCGGAACCCAGCTTCCTGTTGGGGCTGCGGCGCTCTCGCGTCAAGGGGCCATTCTTCGCTTTGCGAATCCAATGAATTGCTTCGGCCATTTCTATGCCCGATGCGGCTTTTTCTTCCTCAAATTACAGAGGCTTAATTGGCCTGCGCAATTTCTTTCCCTTTCCCCGGCAATGCCTCGGAAAGGTCCACAGTGACTAGTGCCAGCACCACCCCAGTCCGCCCGTACGGCACAAAGCCCGGCGGCACCAACACCTGCAACTCCAGGCACCGAAGGGAGGTGGCCACCATGATGCAAAAGCTTAGGGCCATCCTGTTCCTCGGGCGGAAGCCGGCTCCGCGGCAACTGACGCCGTTCAACGGCCCGCTCCTGGACCAGAAGCGTGAAGACGTATTCGTCGCTTTGCACCGGATGGGCAACCTCCGCTGACGCCAGGACTTCAGGTCCCCGCCCTCGGGACGCGGGTCCACGAGCTCCGAAGAACCAGGCGAGCTAGAAGGAAAAACTGATGCGTCCCATCGGATCTGATGCCCTGGGAGCCCATGCGGCGACGCGTGGGCTCCTCCTTTTAACGGCCGGGGTGACAGGAATGGGCTGCACGGACTCCGGGTACACCGCGGCAACCAGGCTCAGCGTGACCGGAGTGCTGCCCCGGTAAGCTCAAGGGCATGCAGGAGATAAAGCCGCCGGAGCACCGCAAGCGCCTCCGACTGGTCATCCCGAGCCGCAGCGACCTGTTACTACGGAACTTCACGGAACTTATCGGGGGGCCAATGGGCCACCGCGCGGCGCCCGGCGTCGTCTCCCCGGGATTCTTCACCGTGGAGCGCGTCCTGATCATGCTTACCGTGCTGGCCGCCCTGCTCGGGATCCTCCTCAAGTCCTACTGCCGGACCAAGGGTTGGGAAACGCCGGGGCAGTTCTATTCGGCGTGCTACTCGGACTTCCCTGAACTGTTCCGGAACCGTGGACTCGGAGACGGCGCCTTCCCGTTCGTGACCAGGGAAACGTTCTTCGAGTATCCCGTGTTGATGGGACTCATTGCCGGAGCAACGGCGCTCCTGGTGCCGGGCGAAGGGCCCACAAGCGAACGCGTCCTGGCGTATTTCGATGTCAATGCCGCCCTGATCGTGGCCGTCTGGATCATCACGGTGCTGGCCACGGCCCGGATGGCCCGTCGGCGGCCATGGGACGCGGCTATGGTGGCCGTGGCACCCGGAATTGTGCTGGCTGGAACCATCAATTGGGACATGTGGGCAGTCGGACTGCTGGCCCTGGGCATGTACTTCTTCTCCCGGGACAAACTGATGCTGGCGGGGATCTTCATCGGCCTCGGCACGGCGACCAAGCTTTACCCCATGCTGATCCTGGGTGCGGTTCTGCTGCTGGCCCTGCGGACGGGCCGGTTCCGCCCGCTGCTGGTCACGGCGGCGTCCGCCGCCGCGGCCTGGCTTGCCGTCAACCTGCCCGTGGCCGCCCTCAACCCGGAGGGCTGGAAGTATTTTTACGAATTCACGCAGGACCGGCCCGCTGGATACAGCTCGCCATGGTTTGCCTACAACCTCGTCGCCGGACGCCTTGGCTGGCTGCCCCTGCAGGCCGAAGCCATCAACACCCTGGCCTTGAACCTCTTCGTCATGGCCTGCGCCCTGATCGCCGTACTGGCCCTGACCGCAGCACGGCGGCCCAGGCTCGCCCAGTTGGCCTTCCTGATCGTGGCGGCGTTCATCCTGACCAATAAGGTCTACTCGCCCCAGTTCGTGCTCTGGCTCATTCCGTTGGTCGCCCTCGCCCGGCCGCGCTGGCGCGACTTCCTGATCTGGCAAACGATTGAGGGCCTGCACTGGGCTGCTGTCTGGATGTATCTTGGGCAGGTGACGAGCGGCGGAGTGTCCCAGCACAATATCGACATGCCGTATTACGTCCTGGCCGTGGTGTTCCACATGCTGGCCACGGGGTACCTGATGGCGCGCGTAGCGTGGGATATCTGGGACCCCGACTACGACATCATCCGGCGCCACGACATGGATGACCCGCAGGGCGGTCCCTTCGACCGGGCCCCGGACTGGCTGCGGGTTGACCCCGCACGGCCGTCGGCATCGCTGGTGCCCTGGCGAAAGGCCACGGCCGATGCCTGACGTCGCCGTCGTCGGTTCCGGCCCCAATGGACTCGCCGCAGCGGTGACGCTTGCCCGTGCCGGGCTCAAAGTGCATGTCTATGAGGCGGCCGCCACGTGGGGCGGCGGTGTGCGCACCGCGGAGCTGATGGAACCCGGCCACCTTCATGACATTTGCTCGGCGGTGCACCCCATGGTCCTGGCCTCCCCTTTCTTCCGCGAGTTCGGGCTGTCCCGGCGGATCCGGCTGGAGGTGCCGGAGCTTTCGTACGGTTCACCGCTCGACGGCGGACGTGCAGCTTTGGCGTACCACTCGCTGGAACGGACCGCCGCCGGGCTGGGCCGGGACGGCGAGGCGTTCCGCCGCCTCATGGCCCCGCTCGTGGACCGGGTGGAGGGGATAACGGACCTGACTCTCAACCAGTTGCTCCGGGTGCCGCGGGACCCGGTCGCGGCCGGGCTGTTCGGTCTCCGCACCCTGGAACAGGGCTCGAGGCTCTGGGGACTCAGGTTTCGGGAAGACCTGGCGCCGGCCCTCCTGAGCGGGGTCGCCGCCCACGCCGTCTCACCCCTGCCCGCCCTGGCCTCCGCGGGGGCAGGACTCATGCTCGGGGCACTGGCCCATGCCGGCGGCTGGCCGGTGCCGCTCGGGGGCTCAGTTGCTATCGCCGAGGCCATGGTTGCGGACCTCGAGGCCCATGGCGGTGTGGTGGAAACGGAGGCGCGGATCGACTCGTTGGCGGAGCTTCCCCCGGTCCGGGCCACCCTGCTCGACGTCGCTCCGCCCGGACTGCTCCGGCTGGCGGAGGGAAGATTTCCGGACAGGTACCGGCGCGCCCTCGAGTCGTTCCGCTTCGGAAATGGCGCCTGCAAGGTCGATTTCATCCTCTCCGGCCCGGTGCCCTGGGCTGCCCCGGGGCTTGCCGACGCCGGAACCGTGCACGTCGGCGGCACGCGGGAGGATATGGCCGAGGCGGAGAAGCTGGTCGCTGCAGGCCGGCATCCGGAGCGACCCTACGTTTTGGTTTCCCAGCCGTCACGCTTCGACGCCTCGCGTGCGCCGGAGGGACGGCACATCCTCTGGAGCTACTGCCACGTTCCCGCTGGTTCCACCGTGGACATGGGCGAGGCCGTGATTGCCCAGCTGGAGCGCTTTGCGCCTGGATTCCGTGACGTCGTGGTGCGCTACAAGGTGACAACGGCGGCGGGACTGGCGGACTACAACGAGAACTATGTCGGGGGCGACTTCAGTGCCGGCCTGATGGACCTCCGGGGCGTGGTCCAGCGGCCGGTGCTCGGGCCCGTCCCGTGGCGGACTCCGCTCCGCGGGGTGTACCTCTGCTCCTCGTCGACGCCCCCGGGCCCCGGCGTGACCGGCATGCCGGGGTTCCACGCGGCAAAATATGCCTTGAAGGACATATTCGGCCTCCCGGTGCCGCCCCTCGGCGTTTAGGGCTTCGAAGCCCGGCTTCAGTCCCGGGATGGGCTCACGCGCCGCAGGGCGGAGAACTTGCGGTCCAGCATGCCGCCGACCGTATCCGTCAGCGCGACCAAGCCGGTGTCGTGGGGTGGACGGCGTCACCGCGACCGGCAGGATCAAGGCGGGCGAGGCCGGACAGCCCGCCCCGCCGGTGCTCATCCCTGGGCCATCGGGCCATCGCCAAGCAGCTGTTCATCTCCGAGGCAACGGTCAAGACCCACCTCGGGCACATTTGCGGCACGCTCGGAGTGGACAACCGCACGGCGGCGATCTCCGTGGCCGGGCAGCGCAGGATCATCCGGCGCTTCTGAGTGCGCGATGTGACGCGGTAATGTCTGCGGCTCGGGGGATAATGGCGCGGTGGGGAACTCATCGAAACTTTCACTTGTCCTTATTGGTCTCATTCTCGGCGCCTCCCTGGTGGCGTGCGACGACGGCCGCGCCGGCGCCCAGGATGCCGCGAAACAGCTCGCGTCCGCCGTTGCGGCGCTGGACGTCGGCTCCGTCGCGTTCGACGGCAAGGACGCCGGGGCCGCGAACGAGCAGCTCAAGGGTGTCTTCCAGGCCCTCGATCCGGACAAACCGTCCGTGGAGGCGGGTGAGCTGAAGCTGGAGTCGGGAACGGCCACGGTGCCGCTGACTTACAGCTGGAACATCGGTCCCAAGGAGTGGAAGTACACGGTCTCCGCCCAGCTGAAAAAGTCCGGCGCCAAGTGGCTGACGGTCTGGAACCCGGCCATGCTGGTGCCCGAGCTGGCTGACGGAGAAATTCTCAGCATGTCGGCGGAGTCGCCGCAGCGCGCGGCCATCCTCGGCGCCGGTGACGTTCCGCTGGTCACCTACCGGCCGGTGGTGAACGTTGGCATCGACAAACCACTGCTCGGCGGGGCCGACGCCACGGCTTCCGCCACCAAAATCGCCCAGCTGGTGGGAGTGGACCCGGCGGCCTATGTGCGGCAGGTGGAGGCGACCGGAGCGGAGGCCTTCGTTGCCGCCATCACTCTGCGCGAAGACGGCCGAACGGTCACCGACGAGCAGATTGCCGCGATTCCCGGAGCCCGGGCCATCCCCGGCTCGCTCCCGCTGGCTCCGACGCGGACCTTTGCCCGGGCCCTGCTTGGCACCGCCGCCCCGGCCAGCGCCGAGCAGATCGAAGCATCCAACGGGGCGCTGAAGCCCGGAGACACCACCGGCACCGGCGGTCTCCAGCAGCAATACGACGCCCAGTTGCGCGGTACCGATGCGACCGTGATCCGGGCTCAGAAAGCCGGCCTGACCGCTGCGGAACTCCAGGCCTCCCCAGATCCGCGGAGGATCCTCTTCCAGGTGGAGGGGACGCCCGGAACACCGCTGAAGACCACCTTGGATCTGAACCTCCAGCAGCTCGCCGAGGGTGTCCTGGCCAAGGTGGGACCGGCATCCGCGATCGTGGCCCTTCGTCCGTCCACCGGCGCCGTGCTCGCGGCTGCGTCCGGTCCCGGCAGCAACGGCTACGACACGGCCCTGCTGGGGCAGTACGCCCCGGGCTCGATCTTTAAAATCGTGGATTCGCTGGCCATGCTCCGCAACGGCATGACCCCCGAATCCATGGTTGAATGCCCCGAGACCCTCACCGTTGACGGGCGGACCTTCAAGAACGCCGAAGGCTACCCCGCGTCCTCGCTCGGTTCGGTCACGCTCCGTGACGCCTTCGCCCACTCCTGCAACACCGCCTTCATTAATGCCCGGGACGGTGTCAGCCAGGCGCAGCTGGAAAGTGCCGCCACGTCACTGGGCGTCGCTGTCGAAGCCCCAGCCCTCGGCGCTGCCGCGTTCCTGGGTTCTGTCCCCGGCGAGGCCCAAGGTACCGAGCACGCCGCCTCGATGATCGGCCAAGGCAAGGTGCTGCTGTCCCCGCTGGCCGCCGCCGTCATGGCAGGTTCGGTGGGCAAGGGCGCGCCCGTCGAACCACAGCTGGTGTTGAATCCGGGTGCGGGCACCCCGGACCCGTCCGCTGCGCCGACAGCGTCCACGCCGGCGCCGGTCGCCACGCCGACCGTTTCCGCCGAGCCCCCCGCGGAAACCTCGGTCACCCCTGTGACGGCGGCCGAGGCGGCCTCGCTGGCGGACATGATGCGCGCCGTGGTGACCTCCGGGCACGCGGGCTTCCTCGCCACAGTGCCGGGCGCTCCGGTAGGCGCCAAGACCGGCACAGCCGAATTCGGCAATGAGGATCCGCCCAAGACCCATGCCTGGATCGTGGCCGTGCACGGTGACCTCGCTGTTGCCGTGTTCGTCGAGGACGGCGGGCTCGGCGCCACCACATCCGGGCCGCTGCTTAAGGAGTTCCTCACCGCCGCGGGCTGAGACAGGTGCCGGCGCCGCTCCAACAACCCGCGCTGCGGTCCATGGGAAGATTGACTGCGTGGCTCATATTGACGTTTCCAACATCGATTACTTCCTTTCAGACGGCACGCAACTGCTCAACGGCGTGACCTTCAAGGTTCCGGACGGCACCAAGACGGCCCTGATCGGGCCCAACGGAACGGGAAAAACGACGCTGTTCCGGATCATCTCCGGCGACCTCGTCCCGGATGAGGGTGTGATCGGCCGCTCTGGAAATATGGGCATCATGCGCCAGTTCGTAGGCCAGGTCCGGGATGATTCCACGGTCCGCGACCTGCTGGTTTCGGCCGCGCCGCCGGCGCTGGCCGCCGCTGCGCGCGCGGTCGACGAGGCCGAGCTGGCGATGCTGGAGCACGACGACGAGCCCACCCAGATGAACTACGCCCAGGCGATCGTGGACTGGGGCGACGCCGGCGGTTACGACGTCGAGACGGTCTGGGATGAGGTCTGCATGGCCGCGCTGGGCCTGCCGTTTGACCGCGCACAGCACCGGCCGGCGTCGAGCCTCTCCGGCGGCGAGCAGAAGCGCTTGGTCCTCGAGGCGCTTTTCGCGGGCCCGGACGAACTGCTGCTGCTAGATGAGCCCGACAACTACCTCGACGTGCCGGGCAAGCGCTGGCTGGAGGCCAAGCTGAACGAGTCGAAGAAGACCGTGTTCTTCATCAGCCACGACCGCGAGCTCCTCAACAACGCGGCCGGCCGCATCGTCACCCTCGAACCGGGCATCAACGGCGCGGGTGCCTGGGTCCACGGCGGCGGCTTCGGCTCCTATGTGGAGGCGCGTGCAGACCGGAACGCCCGCTTCGAGGAGCTGCGCAAGCGCTGGGACGAAGAGCATGTAAAGCTCAAGGAACTCGTCAACATGTACAAAAACAAGGCCGCATTCCGTTCCGATATGGCCAACCGGTACCACGCCGCGCAGACCCGGCTGGCGAAGTTCCTGGAAGTCGGCCCGCCCGAGGCCCTGCCGATCGAGCAGAACGTGCAGATGCGGCTCAAGGGCGGCCGGACCGCGAAGCGTGCCATCGTGGCCGAAAGGCTGGAACTGACCGGGCTCATGAAGGCGTTCTCCACTGAGGTGTGGTTCGGTGACCGGGTCGGCGTCCTGGGCTCCAACGGATCCGGCAAGAGCCATTTCCTGCGCCTGCTTGCCACCGGCGGCACCGACCCGGAACGCGAACACCTCCCGGTGTCCGACGTCGAGATCGCCGAAGTCCCGCACGAAGGCACGGTCAAACTTGGCGCCCGGATCCGGCCCGGCTTCTTCGCGCAGACTCATGTCCGGCCGGACCTTCTGGGCAAAACGCTGCTGGAAATCCTGCACCGGGGCGACGAGCACCGTTCCGGGCTGGGCCGCGAAGCGGCCGCCGGGGCACTGGACGGCTACGGCCTGGCCGCGCAGTCGGAGCAGAAGTACGAATCGCTCTCCGGCGGGCAGCAGGCCCGTTTCCAGATTCTGCTGCTGCAGCTCTCCGGTGCCACGCTGCTGCTGCTCGATGAGCCGACCGACAACCTGGACCTGCACTCGGCCGAGGCGCTTGAACGGGCGATCGACCACTTCGAGGGCACGGTCCTGGCCGTCACCCACGACCGTTGGTTCTCCCGGACCTTCGACCGTTTTCTGGTCTTCGGCTCCGACGGCAAGGTCTACGAGTCGGCCGAACCGGTCTGGGACGAAAAGCGCGTCGAGCGGGCCCGCTAGGGGCCGGGCTCCCCCGGATTCTGCAGGTTCTTCCTGAACCTCCCTCCCGCTCCGCGGGAGGTTCAGCTCACTTTAAGGTCTTGCGCTTTGTCTCGGCGCCCTACGGCTGCACAGCAAATGATTAAATGATCACAACCCGTTAGCATTTGAAGATGAGCACTGACGAGCGGCACCGCCTGATCGGCGAACTGCTGCGCCACCGGGAGCACGTGACGGTGGACGAACTGATGGCCGCATGCGGAGCCTCGGGCGCCACCATCAGGCGCGACCTCGACGTTTTGGCGAAGCACGGCGTGCTGAGGAGGGTCCACGGCGGAGCCAGGAGCCTGCTTGCAGGTGGCGAAAACCCTGAGTACGGGCAGCGGGAGCTGGAAGACCACGCCGTCAAGGTACGGCTTGCTGCCGGGGTTGCGGCCCTGCTCAAGGACCGGGGACACGTCTGGCTGGACAGCGGCACCACTGCCACGGAAATCGCCCGCCAACTGCAGCAGCGCGAGATGACGATCATGCCGATGTCTTTGCGGGCCGTCAACGCGCTCACCGCAGGGCCGCCGGCCGGCCGGCGCCCCGACTTATTGCTCCCGGGCGGAAGCCTGGTCCCCGGAGAACAGTCCTTCCGCGGACCCATGGCGGAAGCCAATATCCGCTCGCTGCGTTTCGACAGCGCCGTGATCACACCCTGCGCGCTGAATCTCCGGGACGGACTGCTGGCCCACGACCTCGACGACGCCGCTGTGAAGCGCGCCGGACTGGAGTCCGCAGGTCGAGTGATCGTGGCCTGCTCCGGCGCAAAATGGAACGCCAGCGCCGTGGCGCTCGTCGCGCCCCTCGACGCCGTGGACACCATTGTTACGGACAAGGCCCTCAGTGCCGAAGAACTCGCCCAACTCGCTCAACACTCGGTGGAAGCAGTGATCGTATGACCGAAACCGCAACCGGCCCGCAGCTCAAGGCCGCGGCCGCCGCCACTTTCCTGATTTTCGGCATCAACGGGCTCGTGTTCGCCAGCTGGGCCGCCCGCATCCCGTCGGTGACCGACATTCTGCAGATCACCTCAGGGCAGATGGGGACACTGCTGCTGTGCGTGGCGGTCGGCTCGCTCATCGCCCTGCCGACGGCGGGGCACGTCGTGGGCAGGATCGGCACGGCCAACGCCATCCGCGCTGCCGGTCTCCTGGCCGCGGCAGCTGGCGTGGGGATCGCGCTGTCGCTGGGTGCAGCATCTGTTCCGGGGACCGCAATCTCGCTGTTCTTCTTCGGTATCGGCATCGGGCTGTGGGACGTGTCTCAAAACATCGAAGGGGCCGACGTCGAGCACAAGCTCGGCCGCACGATCATGCCGCAGTTCCATGCCGCGTTTAGCGGCGGCGCCTTCATCGGCGCCCTGATCGGTGCCGGACTGTCCAAGCTCGGCGTCGGACTGCCTGCGCACCTGCTCGTGATCGCCGCGGTCGTCGCCGCGGCGGCCCTGTGGGCTCCCCGGTACTTCCTGCAGCACGTGCCGGCGGCTCCGGTTGCCGGGGAAGCAACACATCCCCGCCCGCCGCGGGCCTGGCGTGATGGCCGCACCCTGCTGATCGGCGTCGTGGTTCTTGGCGCCACCCTCACCGAAGGCGCGGGAAACGACTGGATCGCAAAAGCCGCCGTGGACGGTCTCGGCGCCACGGAGTCCGCGGGGGCCCTGCTGTTTGCCGCCTTTGTCCTGGCCATGACCGCCATGCGATTTTTCGGCGGACGGGCGATTGACGCCTACGGACGGGTGGCGGTGCTCCGGGCGAGCATGGCAGCGGCCGCGCTCGGGCTGGGACTCTTCGTGTTTGCCGGCGACATCTGGCTCGCAACGGCGGGCGCCGCGCTGTGGGGCGTGGGGGCAGCCCTCGCGTTCCCAGTGGGAATGTCCGCGGCAGCGGATGATCCGAAGCACGCAGCCGCCCGGGTCTCGGTCGTGTCGACGGTGGGCTACATCGCCTTCCTCGCCGGCCCCCCGCTGCTGGGCTACCTGGGCGACGTGACCGGAATCAGGATGGCCCTGCTGGCGATCGCCGTTCCGATTCTGGGTGCCCTTTTGCTCGCCGGCGCCGCGAAGCCCTTGCCCGCCCGGTGAGCAGCCGAGAAGCATCCCGTTCACCTGGATGCTTACGGTCCTCGTAGCCCAACCCTGCCTGGCGCCGCCGCAGTAAGGTGGACCAATGCGAAGCGTGCTGAGGAAAGCGCCGGGCCGGCTGGCGGGACTGGACCGGAAACTGGTGCGGGCCGTCTCGGCGTTTCCCGGCGGGGGCCATGACGATTTTTTCCGGCGGCTCTCGGCCGCGGCAACCAAGGGAAAACTCTGGTTCGGCATCGCCGCTCTGATGGCACTGGTGCCTGGAAGGACCCGCCGTGCAGCGCTCCACGGGTTGCTGGCGCAGGGTGTGGCCTCCGCCATCACCAACCTTGGCTTTAAGACCTTCCTGCCGCGGGCACGCCCCCTGCCGGAGCACCTCCCGGCGTTCCGCTTCGTCCATCCCCAGCCCACGAGCTCCTCCATGCCTTCGGGCCACTCGGCCTCGGCCGCTGCCTTCGCACTGGGCGCGGGGCTGGTCCGCCCGGCCATCGGCGCCGCATTGGCCCCTATCGCTGCGGGGGTCGCCTACTCCCGCGTCCACACCGGAGCGCACTGGCCCTCCGACGTCCTCTTCGGCTCCGCCATCGGGGCCGGCGCTGCCCTCGTCACCCGCAGATGGTGGCCCGTCCGGCCGCCTTTTCCCGAGGTCCGGCGTTCTCCCGTCCAGGCCGCGGAGCTTCCCGACGGTGAGGGTCTTGGCATCGAGGTAAATACGCTCGGCGGCTCCTACGCCGCGGAGACCGCCGCGGCTTTGCAAAAAGTATTCCCCAAAGCGTATATAAGCGAGATGGCGCCCGACGAGGACGTAGCAGAGGCGATTTCGACGGTCGCCGCTCGCCCCGGGACGGTATCGCAACTTTCAGTGGCGAGCTGGCCCGGCCAGAGATTACAACCAAAGGCATACGAGTCATAGAGACCGAGCAATCCGTCAACCAAGCGCTGACTTCAGCAGGGATGACAGTGCACGAGCTAAACATCAGCGACTCCCAAGGCCTCAATGTAGCAGTGGCAAGTTCTAACGTCACTCAGTCGAACACCCTGTCCCCGGGCCAGATTGACCAGCTAGAAAGGATTCTCGGTTCTGTCCGCGCCATGCTGAACCCGATGGTTATCGGTGTCACCCAGGCCGCCGCTGCGGCGGCGCAGACCATTGCTGATGAGGTTGACGAGGAGATCCACTCATCAGCTCCTAGCGCTGGAAAGGTAAAGGCTTTGCTCCTGAAGCTGACGGAGCTTGCAGCAACTGGAACTGTGCAAGGCGGCGTTGATGCTGTGAGTGCCATGATGCAACAGGGCATCAACGGGACTGGCTAAGCCAGGCCCCCAACTAAGAGGCCGGCCGAGC
>JAODMA010000411.1 GCA_025464545.1 Arthrobacter sp.
AGGCCCTTGCCACCGGTGCCCTGCACCTCGCGGTGCTCCTTGCACGGGATGAAGAGGTGTCCGCGGACGTCCAGCACCTCGGCACGCCATCGGCGGTCCTCGGGTGTCTGCGAGCCCAGCCGCTTGACCAGCGTTTCGAGCGATTTGTAGCGGCTGGTGAGTTCGGCATCGTCGTCGGTTTCCGCAGCGCCGGGCTTCCCGGGACGCGTGTGCCGGACCTTGAGCGCGTTCTGGATGGCGTCCTTGAACTGCTTGGCCGCGGCCGGAAGGGTCTGCTTGATATCGAGTTCCAGGAAACTGCCCTCGTGGAAGTTCACCTCGGACAGGATGCCGTTGAGCGGCAGGATCCGGCTGGTGATGGAACGGCGCTCCTCGTCCAGCAGATGCAACAGCGTGCTGAAGGACTCGTGGGTGCGCTGGTTGAAGAACTGGCGGAACTCGACCTCTTGCGCGGGCAGCCCGTCGCTGACGATGGCGTGGTAGCGGGACTCGAACTCCCCCGCGGCGCCGATGGACGTTCCGTGGTCAGCGGAGATCGCTGTGCCCCATTCGCGGACGAAGCCCTCGAAGATGCGGGTGAGCCGCTCGGAGGTGGCCTGTCCGCCGGACTCCGCCGCGTGTAGTTCGGCAAGGAGCCGGGTCCGCACCTGGTTGGCGAGATTGTCCAGCTCGTGCATCTCCAAAACGTCGCCGAAGCCAGCGAAGTACGGTTCCAGCGCGGCCACAGTGGCGCCCGAGGGCGGCGTCTGCGCCAGTCGGCGGCGCGCGGCGTCCAGCAGCGCATCGGCAGCCGTGAGCCGCGAATCGAGGGCCTTGTACTCGCTCTGCAACACGGCCGCGGCCTCGGTGCTGGACTGATGTTTGTGCCGCGCGGCTTCGATATTGCCGCGGAGTGGCTCCAGGTCGGCCTGCGCAGCGAGGGCATCCTTGAGCCGCTGCTCGATCCGGGCGAGTCCATCCGCGGCGACGGCGGCCGAGACCTGCTCCCACGGGCGGTGATCCTCCGCCACCCGGCGCAAGGCCTCGAGTTGCCGAGTCATCCCCTGGTGCGATTCTTCCCGGCTCTGCGCCAACTCGGCGGCCTTGGCAAGTTCCTGCTGCAGGTCCTCGACCTGGCCGGCCACGAGTTCCAGTTTGGAGGCGTTGTCGAACCCCAGGACATAGTCCTGACGCGACGTGAAGCGGTCGTCCTTTTCCACGGTGTGGCGGTTGCGCTTGACCACACCGCCAAGGCTCAAGCCCTTGTCCAGCCGGGCGAGCTCATTCGGGTCCTCGACGCACGGGTAGGCAAAATCCAGGGCGATCCGTTCGCGGATCCACTCGCCGGCCACCCCGGCCGGTCCGGCGGTGAGAATGTCCAGCTTGCCCAGCAGATCCGTGTCGGCCGCGTCCTCCACGGCCAGCGCGCCGCCGGCCAGCGGTTTCGAGACGTCAACGGCGCGCAGGGCGCCCCGGACCGCGTGATCGTTGAGGTACCGGGTGACGGCGGCGAAATGCTCGCCCGGGACCAGCAACGTGGTGGCGAGGCTGCGCAGCGCGCGCTCGGCGGCGGGCCGCCACTGCTCCTGGCCCTCAGTAAGATCGATCAGCTCGCCGCCGAACGGCATGTTCTCTTCGGCAATCCCCGTGGCGGCCGCAATGGCGCTGCGGTTCTCAATGCTCGAGGGCGGCAGCAGGGACTTGCGCGTCTTCAGCGAAACGAGCTCCTGCTGGGCGGCCGCCAACTCGCGCTTTTTGGTGGCATGGCCGTCGAAGGCCTCGAACCGCAGCTCCTTAAGCGCTTCCGAGTCGTCAGCCAGCTCCGCCGAGCGGGCAGCCGCGTGTGCGTGCGCCTGCTCCCAGCCGGCCGCTGTCCACTCCAGCTCCAGGCCGGCGTCGGACAGGGCCTTGCGGGCCGATTCCTCCACCTGCTGGCGGAGCTTCAGCCCCACCCGGGCGTTCTCCAGCGACTGCTCGATTGCGGAGATGGCGTTGCCACCCTGGTTGTTGTAGTCCGCTTCGAGCTCGCGCAGTTCCTTGGCCAGGCCGTCGCGGATGCCCCGTTCGGCACCCAGCTCCTTCGCCTTCGCCTGGGCCAGCTCCTTGAGCCGGGCGAGAGTCTTCTCATGCACGGTGACGGCCAGCTGCTGCTTGTAGGCCTCGAATTCCTCCCCCGCGAGATCGCGCAGCCGGTTCGCGTCAAGCAGGGACTGGGCGTACTCCTTGTTCAGCGCGGGCACCGGAGCCAGCTGGTCGCGCTGCTGCCGGACGTCCTCGAGGCGTTGCCGGATGGACATCAGGTTGCTGAATTCCTCGACGACGTCGTCCGCGGCGGACAGCGTGGCGGGAGCGTCCAGTACCTGGTCACGGAAGAAGGTGTTGACGCTGCCGCCGAGGCCCTTGCCGGCCTGGATCACGCGCAGCAGCGGAAGGGCCTGGTCCGAATTGATGCCCAGCAGCCGCCGGAAGCGCTCCGCGAAGGCCTTGTGCACGTCGAAGATCTGGGCGTCCGGGAAGATCGCGTCCAGGGCGGACTTCGTGAACCGTTTCTCCGAGATGCCCTCGATAGCGGGGAGGTCCAACGGCTTGTTGTCGATCAGGTAGTACCGTCCGACGCTCGACTCCGTGCCGTTTTTCGGCAGGTCGAACAGCGCCGATACCGTCACCCGAGTGCCTGCGGCGTTGTCGAAGGTCAGCGCCACGGCCGACCACGTCGCACCGGGACGCTGGAAGGCACTGGCGGAGCCCTCGCCGACGGCCTTGTCCCCCACCTTGCCGCGCATATACGTGAAGGTGGTCCGTTTGTCCTCGACCGCGCCGCCGGCACGCTGGGCCGCCGCCTCGTTGGAGCGCGGCCGTGCGTCGAAGACCCTCAGCATCGCGTCGAACAGCGTGGACTTGCCGACCCCGGAATTGCCGGTCAGCAGGGTCCCATTGCGGTCCACGTGCATTGTGTGGGCGCCATGGAATGTGCCCCAGTTGACCACCTGGACCAGGGCGAGGCGCATCTGGCCGGGGTTGGTGAGCTCGCCCATAGGCAACATGGTTGCGATGCTCACTTGGCTGCCTCCGCTGCGGTTGGGTCAGTTGTGGTCGGCTTTGACTTCGCAGCCGATGCCGCCCCCGCCCCTTCGCCGCGCAGCTGATCTTCGATCAGCTCAGCGCGCGGCTCCGACAGGCCCGATGCCACTCCCTGGGCGGCATCGGCTGCTTCGTCGTTGTCATCGTCACCTTCGGCGATATCGCCGTCGTCGCTGGTCGGCTCACTGTCTGCGTCGTCTTCGGATTCGCCAGTGGCCACCGTGTCGGCGTCGAGCTCCAATAACGGTTCTGTTCCTGACGGGTCGGTGGCGGCGGCTACGAGGGCTTCAATTTGGGCCGGGATGTCGCCGATGTTTTCGAAGGGGAGGGCCAGAGGGAGGGCGTTGGAGATGGTGTAGACCTCGTCCAGGCCGGTGGTGAGGAGGAGTTGGCGGGCCAGGAGCTTGGTGATGGCGCGGTTGACGACGTCAGAATCGCGGAGGGCGTCCTGCTGGCCGGACGGCTGGTAGTGCGCGACTAATTCGGCGATTTCTTCGCGGGTGATGGTGGGGTCCGTCTGCGCGGTGACGTGGCGGTCCAGAAGCAGGCGGAGGCGGAGCAGCACGATGGTTTCGACCCGGCTCAGGGCGCGCTGCTGGCGCAGGATGCTGGAGCGGGTGCTGCCGCCGACCGCCTCCGGATCCACCGGGCGGAGCACGGCCACCTTGCGTTCGTGGTCCAGCTGCAACGTGAGGAACAGCTCGGACAAGCGGCTGCGCAGGATCAGCTGGTTATCGAGCAGCGTGGTCCACAGCTTTTCGTCCCGGCCGCCGTCGACGTAGGGGCCTTTGAGGAGTTTCACGAGGGCCTGACGGACCCTCATCGGGAGCACTCCGGTGTCGCCGGGGAACAGGGCGGCGCCGTCCACGAAGGCGTCCCGTGGGGCGACGGTGAAAGGATCGGCGTGGACGTGGTCGCCCGAGGTCTCGTCGGGCACGACCTCCGTCGTGATGTCGTCAGTCATCTTCAATCTTTCTTGAGCGTGACCACGGGCAGGTACGCGGTACGCGTGGAGCCGTCGATCTGTTCGAAGTCGAGGGTGTCCCAGGCCTCGCGGTCAAAGCCGGCGCCCTCGTGGAGCGCGTGGGAGAGCAGCGCGCGGATGGAGTTGATGTGCCGCTCTTCGTCCGGAAGCTGGTCCCATGCCTCGGCGAGGGACGAAGCTCCAGCAAACGCGGCCCGGATTACCGCCGGTTTGGCCTTTCCGGTCCGCGGTGACCGCACCCGGTCCAAGTCGCTGAACGCGATGGGCTCCGCGAGCTTCGGCGGCACCGCGAACTCGTCCGGGTCGAAGAGCTTGACCATGGACAGGGACTCGAAGCCGGCATTGAACAGCACCGGGCCGCGGACCAGGCCCGGGCGTTCGCGTTCGTACGGCAGGGAGCGGATCGCCTGTTCAGCTTCGCGCAGGACCTTCCGGAGCCGGACCGACTGGCGGAAATCATCGCTCTGGACGTAGGTGTTGAGGCTCTCGCTGAGCTTGCCGTAAATGCGCTGGATCTGGCTGTGCTGGGTGCGGAGTTCGGCCACGAGGTTTTTCAGCGTCTC
>JAODMA010000427.1 GCA_025464545.1 Arthrobacter sp.
GCTCCTGTCGATCCCCGGACGGCGGTCCCGGAGTAGCCCCCAGCCGAAGGCCCCGCCGGTCCGAGGAAAGTCGGACCGGCGGGGCCGGCCGTGACAGCCGGCGGACAGGCGGCTACGGTCGAAGAGAGCAGAGGGACGGGAGCACCGCAACCCGGCGGCGCCCATCACCAGCAAGGGGAAGACATGCGGATCGTCATCACCGGAGCCACAGGCAACGCGGGCACTGCCCTTCTGAGGCGGCTCGCCACGGCGCAGGCCGAGGGGGAGGACCTCCAGATCGTGGGGATTTCCCGGCGCCGGCCGGAATCCCTGGTTCCGCCGTATCTGGGCGTGGAGTGGCACAGCGCAGATGTGGGCGCGCCTGACGCCGTTCAGCGCCTCGAATCCATCCTGCAAGGGGCCGACGCCGTGGTCCACCTCGCCTGGCAGATCCAGCCAAACCACCGGCTGGACGAGCTTTTCCGGACCAATGTCACCGGCACCGCGAATGTGTTGACAGCCGCGGGCAGGGCGGGAGTGGGGCACTTCGTCTGTGCTTCTTCGGTCGGCTCGTACTCGCGCGCGGACAAGGACCGGCGGGTGGCAGAAGATTGGCCGGTGGGCGGCATTCCGGGTTCCCACTACAGCCAGCACAAGGCGCGGCAGGAAGCCCTGCTGAATGAATTCGAGGCCACGAATCCGGGGATCACGGTCGCGCGGCTCCGTCCCGGGCTGATTTTCCAGGAGAAGGCCGGCAGCGAGATCGGCAGGTACTTTTTGGGCCGGTTGATACCCCGGGCGCTCCCGCCCAGACCCCGCGTTCCGCTCCTGCCAGTTCCGCCGGAGTTCGTGTTCCAGGCGGTGCATGCCGCCGACGTTGCGGACGCCTACTGGCGGGTCCTGCACCAAAGGGCCTCGGGGGCGTTCAACGTGGCCGCCGAGCCGGTGATCGACCCGAACGCGCTGGGATGGCTGCTGGGTGCGCGGCGCATCATGCCACTGCCCGTCGCGGTTCTGCGGGTCATCGTTGATCTGACCTGGCGGGCTCGACTGCAGGCGACGGACGCTGGCTGGGTGGACATGGCTGCCAATGCACCGATCATGGACACGACGCGGGCCCGGGAGGAACTCGGCTGGTCCCCCGGCCGATCCTCGCTGCAAGCGATTGCGGACGTCCTCGCCGGGATGGGAAGCGGCGCCGGCGTGGCCGGCTCCCCTCCCATGCAGGGGCGGTAGGCATTCCGTCGGCAGCGCGCTGGGCCCGCCGTAAAGCCATCCCGGGGGTCAGCAGTTGGGCGAGTCGTATTCGTAGACTCCCGAGTCAGCTGCGGCCGTTCCAGTGCAGTCCCCGTTCTGGGGCACTGACTTTCCGTCCAGATCGAGAAGGGAGAAACCGGTACCGGCGCGGTCGATAGCCGGGCTGCTGCCGGTCAGGTGGAGATCGGTGGGCGCGTTCACGAAAGCCGCCGGAGCAGTGGTGGACGTGCTGTTGCGCGGAACATTGATCGGGCCGTTGAGCACATTCTGTCGTTCGCTCCAGCCGGAGCCGTTGATCCACAGTGAATTTTTGACGCCGACCAGGATGTTGGCCCGGATCACCGTCGATGAAGGGCAGGTCGCGTGGCAAACCACGGCCTGTGACTGCGGACCGTTCAGATACACGGTGTTGGATTCGAAAACGGTGCCGTTCGTGGGTCCGAACGAAGTCCCTGTCCCACGGGCTATGAGGCCTGTGGACTCGGAGCAGTCGGCACCACAGGTTGCCCGGACAAGGTTGTAGCGGAAGATGTTGCCGTCCGCCGTTCCGGTGGACCTCCCGATCTCGGAGAAGTTGTTGTTGTCCAGGGCCACGTTGTGGTGAACGTAGTTGCGGTTGCCGTTGTAAATTTCGACTGCACTGCCGTCGCGGTTGTAGTCGTAGGACCAAGCGTTGGAGCCGGTCACCGTATTTCCAGCGACCTCGTTGTCGTTGCCGTTGATCAGCACGCCAAAGGCGCCGGAGTCGTCACTGCAGTTCACGGCCTGGGCAGTCCCGCAACTCGTGCCTGGCGTTTTCACGTTCATGATGTTGTTGTTCGTCAGCGTGTTGCCCGTGTATTTTCCGAAGTCAGACCCGGCACCGGCTTTGAGCCCCACTGCGTTGTTGGAGGCGTTGGAGTTCCGGACGGTGTTGCGGTCACCCGTGACGCTGATGCCCGCGTAACCGCAGGAGACACCACGAAGACCGTCGATGGTGGTGTAATTGCCGTTGATCCTGATGCAGTTGCCGGACTTCCCGCCGGTAATGGTCGGTGCGTTGCCGGTTCCGTAGCCGCTCAAGGTGATGGGAGCCGTGGCGGTCCCGCTCTGGGCGGTCACAATGCCTCCGGTCCAGGTGTCCCCCCTGCGGAAACTGACGGTGTCGCCAGGGGCGAGGACGACGGAGTTTACCTTTGTCAGGGATTTCCACGGCGTCGAGCTTGAGGTTCCCGAACTGCTGTCGTTCCCGGCGGCACTGACGTAGTAGGTGGTACCTGCGGCCCAGGCCGGAGTGGAGGTGCCTGCCAGGAACCCGGCAGCCAAGAGGGCGGCCAAAAGCACGGCGGCGACGGACTTGATCAACATGTTTGTCCCTGCGTTGTGAAAGTGGACGGAGTTGCTGGCATTCCATCCCGTGGATACTCGAAAACAGCCAGAACCGAACTGCCATAGGGCGCGGGACCTCAAGGCGCAGGGACTCGGAAGCTGTTGACCTCGACTGACGTGGCGCGTCTTGCGCCTGCACTGCCTGCGTCCGGCGATGCCGGCAGGGCCGCGATTCGCGGGTCGATGGTCAGAAGCCGGTATGGAAATCGCAGGGAGGACGCGGGAGTTGAGGCCTTGATGAAACCGCGCCGCCAACGGGCTTAGACCCAGTGGCGGCGCGGTTTTCCCGGGCCCCCTGTCGGATTCGAACCGACGACCCCCGCTTTACAAGAGCGGTGCTCTGGCCAACTGAGCTAAGGAGGCATACTTCCAGTGCGCCGCGTACCCGCCCGCGGGGGGAAGGCACGCATCAGGGCGCTAGATAAGGTTAGCCCAAGGACGCCCACCGGTAAAAACTGGCCCGGTCCCGGAGGGATCCGGAACCGGGCCAGCAGTAGTTGACGCTGGTTGTTGCTGTTTACTGCTTGGCGTCGATTGCGGTCTGCACGAACTGCTCGAATGGCGTCTGGGCGCTCTCGCCCTTGCCCCACTGCTTGCCTTCGACGAAGACGGTCGGTGTGCCCGTGAC
>JAODMA010000432.1 GCA_025464545.1 Arthrobacter sp.
TCCGGGCACTGCTGATGTCGATGCTCGCCAAGGACCCGAAGAACAGGCCGGCCGACGCCATCAAGCTGTCCGAAGCCGCCGAAGCCATCCGCAACGGCGACATCGCCGCGGCCCACGCCGCGGTTCCGGGCATGCTTCTGTTCGAGACAGCCACTGGTCCGATCACGGCGCCAGTGGACGTCCCGACGGCGGCGACGAACGTCCTCGGCGCCAGCGCCGCTGAGGACCGGACGACGTCGGCGACCTCCGCGTTGCCGGTGGTCGGTGCGGCCGGTGCGGGCGCCGCCGCTGGGCTGGCAGCCGGTGCCGCCGCTGCCAGCGCCTACGGCGCGCGCAACACCCTTTCCCGTGCCGACGCCCTGGCGGCCGAACGGCAGTGGGTCCAGGAGGAAGATGACTACGACGAGCCTGTCGATGAGCCCGCCCGCAGGGGCCGGAGCCCGTGGACCTGGCCGCTGATTGCCCTGATCCTGCTGGTGCTCTTTGCCCTGGTAGGCGTAATCCTCACCCAGGCCGGAATCCTGTTCCCGACGCAGGCGCCCTCAAGCAGCAACGCCGTGGTCACGAGCTCAAGTCCCACCAGCTCAAGCCCCACGACCTCGCCCACTTCGCAGAGCCCGAGCCCCACCACCAGTTCCGCCACGCCCACCGAGTCCACTCCGGCGGCCATCAACGTGATCCCTGACGCCTATCGTGGCCGGCAGTACAACCAGGTGCGCAACGAACTGAACGGCCGGGGACTCCAAGTGACCGGCGTCGAGGTCTTCAACGCCGCAGCCCCGGGAACGGTCATCGACATCGATCCCTCCGGACCGGTCGAGCCGGGCTCTACCATCACCGTGAGCTACTCCAAGGGCCCGGAAACGGTCTCGGTTCCCGCCATCCCCTCAGGCGCCTCCGAAGCAGAAGTACAGCAGGCCATCGAGGGTGCCGGACTCCGCTGGGTCAAGGGCGCGGACGTCAAACCGAGCAACAAGGATGAGGATCCCGGCACGTTTGTCAGCTCGGAGCCGGCCCAGGGGCAGAAGGTCGCAGCCGGCTCCGTGGTGACCTATCACCTCGCGGCGGAACCGGCCCCCACCGCGTCACCAACCGCTTCGAAGCGACCGTAGGACACCGTGTCTAATTCACCCCGCACCCCGTCTCACAGGGAGGACCGCGTCCCCGTGAATACCCAGCGCGTCCTCAGTGGGCGCTACGAGCTGGGTGAACTGATCGGGCGCGGAGGCATGGCCGACGTGTTCCGAGGTACGGACACGAGGCTGGGCCGCACCGTGGCCGTCAAGCTGTTGCGCCCGGACCTGGCCAGGGATCCCCAGTTCCAGGCCAGGTTCAAGCGCGAGGCGCAGGCCGTGGCCGCACTGAACCACCCCTCGATCGTCGCCGTCTATGACACCGGGGACCATGCCGTCCCCGGTGATCACGACGACAGCGTGCGGGTGCCGTATATCGTCATGGAGTTCGTTTCCGGAAAGACCATCCGGGACCTGGTCAGGGCCCAGGAAGTCAGCATCGACCAGGCGATCGACTTCACCCTCGGCGTCCTTTCCGCCCTCGATTACAGCCACAAAGCCGGAATAGTGCACCGGGACATCAAGCCGGCCAATGTGATGTTCTGCCCGGATTCCAACGGCATCAAAGTCATGGACTTCGGCATCGCCCGGGCTATGGCGGACTCGTCCGCAACCATGACGCAGACCCAGGCGGTGGTGGGCACAGCTCAGTACCTTTCGCCGGAGCAGGCCCGCGGCGAAACCGTCGACGCCCGCAGCGACCTGTACTCCGCCGGTTGCCTGTTGTATGAGATGCTGACCGGCCGGCCGCCCTTCGTTGGCGACAGCCCCGTTTCCGTTGCCTACCAGCATGTCCGCGAGATCCCGGAATTAGCCAGCAGCTTGAACCCGGAAATCTCCGATGCCCTGGACAGCGTCCTGATGAAGGCCCTCCAGAAGAACCGGGCGGACCGTTTCCAGGATGCCGCCGCTTTCCGCCGAGCCATCCGGGCAGCGCGCAACGGCGTGGGAGTGGCCCCGGTCGGCGCCAGCGAAGCTCCGACCGATCCGAACGACACGGTACCGACTCCCGAGAGCACACCAACGGCTGCCTTCCCGATGACCGGCGCCAGGTTCCTCGATGACGTGCCCGGCGGCAGACTGCGCCCCAGCCAGGGCATCCCCGGTCAGCAGGACGCATTGCCGGCCCAGGTTGCCGACTCCTACGGCTTTTCGGACACAGGAGGCCTTCCGCTGGTGCTTCCCGTCGAACGGGAACGCACCGTCCGGCAGAGGTCCCGCCGCCGAACCTGGATCGCCACCCTGGTGGTTCTCACCTTTCTGGTGCTGTCGGGCGGCGGCCTGTGGCTCTTTAACGTGATGAACCAGGCACCGCCTCCGGTGGTGAAGGTAGATGTGCCCTCCGTGGCTTCGCTGACGGAGTCCGAGGCGCTCCAGAAGCTTTATGACGCGGGCCTCAAACCGCGGATCAGCCGGATGCAGCACGAAACCGTTGCCAAGGGCACCGCCATAGGTACAGTGCCGGCTCCGGGTACGTCGCTGGAACCCAATGCGGAAATCACCCTCAACGTTTCCGATGGCCCCAGCGTCGTGGCAATCCCTGCGGACCTGCCCGGCCGTACCGAGGCGGCGGCCCGGGATGTCCTGCGGCAAAAGGGCCTGGTCGGCGCTCCGACCACCATCATGAGTAACAGTCCCACCGTGCCGGCCGGTATCGTCATCACCACAAAGCCGGTTCCCGGCCAGCCGGTGGCGGTGGGGAGCACCGTCGAACTGGTTGTATCCACCGGAAAAGTCGCCGTGCCGCAGCTCATCGGTCTGCCGCTGGCTGAAGCTGACGGCGCCGTGAAGGCCCTCGGTCTGACCCTCAGCGTGACGGAAGTTGAGAACTCGCAGGTCGAACCGGGGAAGGTCACAGCACAGAGTGACGCGCCGGAGGCTTTGGTCGAGCAGGGCAAGGTTATTGCCGTCACCGTCGCCAAGGCCCCACCGCCCCCGCCTGCGCCGTCACCGACCCCTACGCCGACCCCCACGAAGAGCTCCAGGTAGGGCGACCGCCTTTACGGGTGCAATCCACCGGCTGGCGCGCCTGACAGGGTCGATCCGGCCGCCCCGTGATCAGCGATGCGTCAGTTTTTGATGAGAGGGCTCAGCGCCGCCGCCCGCTGGGCCGCCCCTGCCATGCCGAGTGACTCCAGCCAGTTGCCGAGCATCTGGTAGCCGCCTTCGGTGAGCACCGACTCCGGATGGAACTGGACGCCGCACAGCGGAGCTGCGCGATGCTGCAGCCCCATGACGACACCGGTACCAGTCTCTGCGGTGATCTCCAGAACCTCCGGGATGCTCTCCCGGACGGCAGCCAACGAATGGTAGCGCGTCGCGGTAAACGGGGAAGGGATCCCGGCAAACACACTGGACCCGTGATGCTCTACGAGTGAAGTCTTGCCGTGCATCAGTTCAGGCGCGTGCGTTACGGTTCCACCGTAAGCCTCGGCCAGCGCCTGGTGACCCAGGCAGACGCCCATCATCGGCTTGCTGCGGCTGCCGCACCACTTGATCAGCTCAATGCACACGCCGGCATCCGCAGGGGCTCCCGGCCCTGGCGAGATGAGGACGCCGTCGCGCGCTTCAGCCATCTCGATGGCCTCTGCGAGGGTAACGTCGTCATTGCGGACGACTGTCGTCTCCGCGCCGAGCTCCTGAAGGTACCCCACCAGGGTGTAGACAAAGCTGTCGTAGTTGTCGACGACGAGGATCTTCGTTGTGCTCATGGGTGCTCTGCCGAACCAATCGTTGAATCAGTGAACTGGGTGAATTCTGCCATCCAGGGAAAAAGGAACTGAACCATCAATACCAGCCCGGCGGCGATCAGCACCAGCCCGGTGGCAACGCGGAGCCATAGGGAGCCGGGAAGATGGCTGAAAATCCGAGCGTACAAAAGCTCAACCTTCCTGCAGGGCGCGCAGGACCGGCACTGCAATTTCTGCCGGCGGCCCCGCCGCGCGGGGTTGCCACTGCTCCAGCC
>JAODMA010000446.1 GCA_025464545.1 Arthrobacter sp.
TCTCGGACCTGATCGGGGAGCTCGCAACGCGCAGCGACGAATTCCGCACCCGCTGGGCCGCCCACAATGTCCGGTTCCATCGAACCGGCGTCAAACGCATCCATCACCCGGTCGTCGGCGACCTCGAACTGAGCTATGAAGCGATGGAGCTACCGGCAAACCCCGGCTGGACCATGTTCGCCTACACGGCCGAACCCGGCTCGGCCAGCGACGAGCGCCTGAAACTGCTCGCCAGCTGGGCTGCGACCACCGCCAGCGAGCGCTCCGCCCCTGCAGCACTCTCGGACTGAGTCAATGGATACCCGGATCAGAACGCTCGGGTCCGCCGCCGTCGGTATCGCGGTGGCGGCGGCCCTCGCCTCCTGCACCTCGACCGGCACTGCCGGCGACCAGACGCCGTCGAACGCCCCGCCCGGTGAGTCCGACTACGCCGACGGCCGGTACAGTGCCGACGGGCAGTACGGCGGCCTACCCTCCTCCATCGGGGTGACGGTAACCCTCGTCAACGACGTCGTCACCGACGTCAGCGTGGTGCCGCATGCCACCGATCCGACCTCGCTGGATCTGCAGAACCGGTTCGCGGCGGCCGTCCCGGCGGTCATCGTCGGCCGCGACATCGACACGATACAAGTCGATCGGATTGCCGGCTCCAGCGCCACCCCCGCCGGGTTCAACGCCGCCCTCGAACGCATCAAGGCCGAGGCCGCCGTGGCCGGGATGTTATTCCAACCCGGCGCGGGTGGCGTCATCGAGTGAACTCCACCAGGTTAGCGGGGGTGTGACCGTAAAGCGGCGGCCGGTTACGGAGGTAGGGACAATTCGAATGAAATGGTCTTTGCGTCCTGCTTCCCAGGGAAAGAGGAGCAGCCCCACGGTGTCGAGGACTTCTTCAGTCCGGCTCACGGCGGTAGCCTGCCCTTTCACCACTACACTCCACGCGACGCCCGATTCCGCGTCGACACCGTCAGCTTCCAGCGCGACGGGCGTTTCGCCCACAGCAGCATCAAATTTGGTTCCTGCACTGGTACGGAAAACCAAAGTTCCGTGATCGACCTTGTAGTTAACCGGAAAAAGGTCGGGATGATCGTCCACCCAGACGGCCAAGTGGCCCACCGATACGCGACGCAACAGCTCCCAGCACTGGTGGTGGTCGAGGACTTCTGTTTCCGGAGGTGGTGCCTTACCCGTCATATTGCCGACGATACGCCCGGCGCTTCCTCCTGGATAGGCGTGCTATTCCGCAGGAGCCCCAGAGGCTGTCGCTTCGCGGGCCTTGGCCTGGATGAAGTCCCTGTCCTCTGCGGTGAGCACGCTTTCGCCGTGCACGTCCACGTCGGCGTTTTCGCTCGTTTCCTTGTTGAAGATAGACGTCAGGGTGCGTGGCAGGACCATGCATCCGGGATTGTCCATAAGCCACTGTTGCGTGGTCGGATCGAGCAGGTGCCATTGTTCCTTGATGTGCATATTTACCACTGCTGCCTTTCGGGCATCCGTTCCGCGAAAAGACCGGCCAGGCGTCTGGCTGACCGGGAAATACGTGCGATGCCATCGGGCTGTCCGGATACGGACTGTCGACGGCGGACCTGGAACCCTGGCGTTGTCCATCGCTCCCCCCACCCTATGGGTTCCGGGGCATTAAGAACCGTCCGGCAACATGACAAACTGCCTGTCAATTCCAAAGCACCCGTACCGAAGGAAACTTTGGTCCATATCGGTTCCCGGTGTCCTCATCGGGCTAGGGTGGGCACTGTCGGCAATGGCCGCGAGGAGCCAAGGATGCTGCAATGGAGTGGAAACCATGAACCAGCCGGAAAAGAAGCCCAGAATCGTCGTCGGAATCGACGGCAGTCCCTCGTCGATACTGGCCTTGCGCTGGGCCGGCGCCCTCGCATCCCTGCTGGAGGCGGAAATCAGGGCTGTGACCGCGTGGGAGTTCGAGATTCTCGCGGGCCATTTGACTCCCGCCGTCGCGAACCCGGATCGCGTCGCCCGGGATGTGTGTTCCGAAGCCGTCTCCAAGGCCTTCGGCGCCGCCGCTCCCCAGGCTCTTGAGCTGGTCATCAGGCAGGGCCCTGCTGCGAAGGTCCTCGTCGACGAAAGCCGGCAGGCACAACTGCTCATCCTCGGGAGCCGCGGCTGCGGCGGTCTCGAAGGCTTGCTCATCGGCGCCGTCAGCGCCGCGGTTGCGGAACAGGCGAAGTGCTCAGTGCTGGTCGCACATGGCACCGAGCTGCCACCGTCACTGGCGGCTGCGGCGGAAACAAACCGGCATCACATCGGCCCCCGGACACCAGAGGCAGGACGGAACCATGCAGGAGTCTAGAAACATCGTCGTCGGCTACGACGCGTCGGTGGAAGCCGGCCACGCGGTCCGCTGGGCCGCGAGACAAGCCGTCCGCCGCGGCTGTGGGCTGCATCTGGTGCACTGTTCCTTGTGGCCGCTGATGACCCACGACCTGGGCCCGGTTCCAGGGGTGGACAACAGCGGACTCGAACGTTCAGGCGAAATTGCCTTGGACGAGGGCGTTGCCCTGGCTCAAGACGAAGCCCCCGGTCTGGAAATCACAACCAGCCTTTTGTATGGGTGGGCTGCGGAACATCTGCTCAAGCTCTCCGCCGGTGAAGCGATGCTCGTCGTCGGGAGCCGCGGTATTGGCGGTTTTATGGGTCTCCTGGTCGGGTCCGTGAGCCTGGAAATGGCCGCGACGGCCCATTGCCCGGTCGCCGTGATCCGTTCTGATGAGCACCCTGCGGGGCCCGTCGTCGTAGCGGTGGACAGCTCGGGCTCCCCAACGGCACTCCGGGAGGCGTGCGCTTTGGCCGCCTCTACGGGCGCGGCACTGACCGTTGTCCATGTCCAGCACGCGCCTGCCGGTTTCAAGAGGCTTCGAGACCCGGCCGGCGACAGCCAGGAGCTACTCGAAGCAGTCGTGAACAGTGCGCGCGAAGCGGCACCGGGAATCAGCGTCGAGGGACGGCTGCTTACCGACACCTCCATCCCCCGAGCCATCCTGGAAGCCGCACGCGGCGCCAGCATCACCGTCGTGGGGACCAAAGGAGACGGACTCATCCGAGGCACGATCGGCTCCACAGCCCATGCCGTCCTGCACCATGCCAAGGGGCCTGTCCTCATGTCGCGACGCCGTCCCGGCCGGGCCGACGGGCGTGAAAACACGGACGCGGACCTCGCGGAGGACCCAATCATCACCGCCTAACCGCGGGCGCTGATGACTTCCTTCAGCCAGGTGATGGCGGCGTCCCTGGAGGTAAAGAACTCTTGCGGGTATTTGGTATGCCGGCTCGTGCCGGCCGCCATGACCCGGTCGACTGCGCTGGACCCGAGAACCGCGATGGCCAGCACATCCTTACTCTGAGCGAACTCGTATCTGGCCGCCGCGCTGAACTCAACGTCGGTCATTTCAGAGAGCATCGGCATCGGTGTTCCGCCACTGATGCGTTCCACGGCCAGCATGGCCTCCCTGGCGTCGTCGACATCCACAACCGAACCGGGGCGCCAGACACTCTCAAGTATCCCTGCGCTCACGCTGAGGGAGTTCTTCCCGTCAGCTGCGTCGATTCGTCCCGGCTTCATGCCGTTGATTCTAGCCCTGAGCTGGGACGATAATCTCCGTCTCGCTCCCGGCGTGGCCCGCCAACGGCTAGTTAAGCGACTTCGGAGACCATCCCTATCGTGTGCTCCACCTCTCGGCATAGGCTGGTCGCATCCTAAGAAGTCAGTGGAGTAGCCACCGCCGCCGGCACCTGAACCTGCCGTCGGCGGCACGGCGAGGCCGAAGGGAGGCCCGGGATGGTGCAGGCGGACAGGGCGTGGACACCCGAGGATCAGGGCTGGCTCCGCGAGAACCTCCGGGAGGCCATAGACCATCTGGTGGAGATGGGCTACACGGTGCGCGGGGGGCAAGGCGAGGACCCGGAACTGATCCACCCCGGCGGTTCGGCCGTGGAGACATGGCGGGAGGACTACCCGTACAACGAGCGGATGTCCCGTGAGGAGTACGAGCTGGAAAAATACCGGCTGCAGGTTGAACTGCTGAAGTTCCAGTACTGGGGCCAGGACCAGGAGCTCAGGAACGTGATCGTCTTTGAGGGCCGGGACGCCGCCGGCAAGGGCGGAACAATCAAGCGCTTCACCGAACACCTGAATCCCCGCTCGGCCCGGGCCGTGGCGTTGAACAAACCGTCCGACCGTGAACAGGGCCAGTGGTACTTTCAGCGCTACGTCCAGCACCTGCCCACGGCCGGGGAGATCGTGATGTTCGACCGCTCCTGGTACAACCGGGCGAATGTCGAGCGGGTCATGGGCTTCTGCACCGATCAGGAGTACCACACGTTCATGTGGCAGGCGCCGGTCTTCGAGAGGATGCTGGTGGACTCCGGGATCCATCTGACCAAGTTCTGGTTCTCGGTGACCCGCCACGAGCAGCGCACCCGGTTCGCGATCCGGCAGATCGACCCGGTGCGTCGCTGGAAGCTCTCACCCATAGACCTGGCCTCCCTGGACCGGTGGGAGGACTACACAGAAGCCAAGGAAGAGACGTTCCTGCGCACCGACACCGACCATGCGCCGTGGATCACCATCAAATCCAATGACAAGAAGCGGGGGCGGATCAATGCCATGCGCTTCTTCCTCAACCAATTCGATTACGAGGACAAGGACACCTCAGTGGTGCACGAGCCGGATGCCCTGATCGTCCGCCGCGGCCGCGACGCCGTCGGCGACTAGCGCCATCAACCTGAAGTAGATCGTTATGGGGGCCGTGCGGACTCGATGGATGACGCCGGCAGTGGGCTGAGGAGTCTCTCCCTAGTCACGAGCGGGTGCCCAGCGAAACTGAAGGCGGCAGCTCGCGTTCAGCGCAACCTGTGCAAGTCCCGAGATTTCCAGCGCGATGGCGTAGGACCGCGTGGGCTGGGGCGACGGCGGGTAGGCTACCGACATCGTTAGCTGTCGGTTGCCGTCGGCACTGCTGATCGCGACAGTCCCGTAGCCTGGAACGTCGCCGGAATGGCCGTAGTAGAAGCCATTGGTGCACCTGTCGTTCCATTGGTCCAGACCGAGGCCGTAGCGGGCATGAACGCGCCCCTTCATCTCCACGAGGCTGGCCGGAGACAGCAGCTCGCCCCGTAGTAACGCGGCATAGAAAGCGTTGATGTCTTCTACCGTCGAAATCATGCCCCCGGACGCGGAGCCGCTCTGCAGAGCGGAGTACGCGACGTCCACAAGTCCGCCGTCGACCAGCGTGTAGCTGTGGACCAGATTGGCCGGGGCGGGGCCGTCGCCAGTCATCGTAGTGGAGCGAAGACCCAGCGGCTCCACAATGTCGGCCCGCAGGACATCAGCAAGAGGCGTACCGCGGAGCCGCTCCACCAACAGCCCCAACGCCACATAATTCGAACGGGAATAGCTGAACCCCAGCGACTCGCGCGGCTGCCAGGGAACGGTCCCGGCCAGCGCGAGTCGCTGCTCGGGGCTGATCGCGGTGGACAGTACCAGCCGGGGCGGAGCCGATTCCAGCAGGGGGCCGTAAAAGTCGGGCATGCCGGACGTGTGGCCAAGGAGCTGACGTACTGAAAGGTGCTCGGGCGGATGCAGTAGTCCCTCCAACTCGGGCAGATGCCTCATGATGCGGTCGTCAAGTGCCAGCCTGCCCTCGTCCACGAGCTTCAGCACGGAAACCGCCACCATGGTCTCGGTAATGCCGCCCACCTGCATCGGATCACTCAATTGGACGGGGACGCCGTCGCGGCTCCTCATGCCGGCCGCATGCGACCACTCCTCGTGTCCGACCTTTGCCGCCATCAGAACGGCCGGCGCACCCTCCTGGAGCAACTCCTCGCTGTACAGCTCAAGCATCGCCTGGAGTTCGCGGAGGGAGGACGACGCCGGCGCCGTCGCCGTCGTTAGTGGTGGGGTCCTCGTCGACGTGGTCATCGGCGGGGCCGTCGTCGCTGGCGGGCTTGGCTGGAACGGCGTCGGCTCCGGCTCACCGGTGCAGCCGCTGAGGAGCACGCCGACCACCAGGGCGGCACTGCTCAACAACACGCCTGCCCGGTTGGGCGATCCGCGGACGCGAGCCGCAGCCATTGCGAACCTTCCGTCTGCCGGTCCACAGCAGACGTCAGACCGCTGCCCCCGACACTTTTGATGTTCCCCCAGCCGTCCGGGCGCGGTCAAGATGCCGTGTGTGGACCAAGTTGAAGCACCTGCGTCGGCGCTTGGTGGACCCCTGGCGTACTAAAGCGCACTTACAGCAGCGAACCCCCGTCGGCGTTGCGGCTGACGGGGGTTCGCTGTTGCGAGCAGGCGCATCACCCGGACCCGGCGAGTTACGTGGCCGGTGCCGTGGGGCTCGCGGGCGCGGTAGCGATGATCTTCATCAGTTCTTCA
>JAODMA010000475.1 GCA_025464545.1 Arthrobacter sp.
GGCTGCCAGCTACGGGCGGCGCTTAGCGCAGCTGCACCGGCATCGAGTTTTGCAGCTGCGTCCGGCACTGGGAGGCAGCCTGCTGGGTGAGGGCCTGGCGGGCGCACTGCTGGTAGTCCCGGACCTGGTTGAAGAACAATGCCGAGGACACGACCAAAAGCACCTGCACAGCCGCGACCACCAGTCCGCAGATCGCGCCGATCATCACGAGCCGGGACTCCTTGAGCTTCACGGCGCGGACCAGCACCATAATGCCGAGCACGACGGCGGCCACCGTCAGGATGGCGCTCAGCCAGAGGTAGTCGATGTCCAGCTGGTACACGAAGAACGATCCCAGGACCACGACAATGAAGGTGCGGAACAGGTTGTGCGTCTTCACCAGGGAGTCTTTGGCCGCGTCGCTGAGCGGCTGCTGGCTCCGCTGGCCGGTGTCGGAGTCGTTCGGGGGATTCATGGTTTCCAGCCTACGCGAGCAGCCCCATAAGCTATGACAATGCGCATCGTAGTCCTCGTTTCCGGCACCGGCTCCAACCTCCAGTCCGTCATCGATGCCGTGAAAGAGGGCAGGCTCGACGTCGAGATCGCCGCAGTGGGTGCGGACCGGCCGGGGACCTACGGCGTGGAGCGCTCGGCCGCGGCCGGGATTCCGACCTTCGTGGTGGACTTCAAGGCCTACCCGGACCGGGCGGCCTGGAACGCCGCGCTCACCGAAGCCGTGGCCGCGTACCAGCCCGACGTGGTGGTCTCCTCCGGCTTCATGCGGATTGTCAGCGCGGACTTCATCGATGCCTTCGGCGGGAAATACCTCAACACCCACCCGGCACTGCTCCCGGCCTTCCCGGGCGCCCACGGGGTGCGCGATGCCCTCGCCTATGGCGTGAAAGTCACCGGCTGCACGGTGCATTGGGCCGACGCCGGCGTGGACACCGGCCCCATCATCGCGCAGGAGGCCGTGGCGATCGGCGACGGCGAGACCGAGGAGTCGCTGCACGAGCGCATCAAGGTGGTGGAGCGCCGGCTGCTGGTCTCCACGCTGGCCTCGCTCGCCTCGCAGCACGGGTCATCACCCGAGTAGCCCGCCGCCCAACTAGCTCGCAGCAGGGGCCGTTCTGAACGCTCGGAACGGCCCCTGCTGCAAGTCAGTTGGGCACATGGGTCACGGCCTGTGGATAAATCTCCGAGGTAGTCCCGGGATTTGCAACGATGGGTCGATGAGGGCACCCCGACCGCTTCCAGCACCGCTCGGCTCGGAGCCGTTCACCGTGCGCGAGGCAGCCGAGGCCGGGGTCAGCCGGCGCCGTCTTAAGCATCAATCCCTGCACATTCCCAGCCGCGGGATCCGGCTGCCATCAGGACAGGCCGCAGAAGTGAAGCTCCAGGCCCGGCCCCTCACCCTTGTCACGCAATTCTCGGCGGCATCCCACGCGACCGCCTTCTTGATCTGGGACTTTCCGGGCTTCCTCCCGGGCACTGATGATCCCAGGATCCATATATCCCGTCCGGACTCGATGGCCATCCCGCGGCGCAGGGAAGTGATCGGCCACGTCGGGCAATTCTTCGCCGACGAAATCACCAGGGTCGACGGTGTACTGGTCACCACGCGGACCAGGACGTGGCTGGACTGCGCCCGGAAGATGAGCATCGACGAGCTGACCGTGGTGGCGGACCACTTGGTGCGCCATCCGCGGCCTGCTTTTGAAGGCCGGGCGGAGCCTTATGCAAGTCCGGGGGAGCTGGCCGAGATGCTGGACCGGCACAAGGGCACGCCCGGCATACGCAAGGCGCGGCTCGCCCTGCAGCAGGCACGGATTGGTGCGGACTCTGCCCCCGAGACGAGGCTCCGGCTCGCGCTGTGCCGTGCAGGAGTGCCGGAACCTGAACTGAACGTGCCCACGGTCCTGCGCTCCGGCGTCGTGCGTCAACCTGATGTTGCCTATCCAGAGCACCGGATTGCCGTGGAGTACGAGGGCGCCGTGCATTCCGAGGCGGCCCAGATCATTCGTGACATCGCCAGGGAGGAGGACTTCAGCAACGCAGGCTGGATCCTTCTCCGGATCTCGAAACGGCACATGGAGAACGACGCCCGAGCTGCCGTTGACAAGGTCCGCGCCGCACTCATTTCCCGGGGATGGCAGCCCAACTAGCTCGCAGCAGGGGACGTTCTGAGGGATCAGAACGGCCCCTGCTGCGAGCTGGAATGGCAGAGGGACCGGCGTTATTCGAGCCGGCGCTGCTTGGTCTCGGGAGAGAAGAAGGCCATCCACAGCACCGAGACCAGCACCAGCCCGCCGGCCAGGGCGAACGACGTCGCCAGCCCCAGCTCGGGCCACAGGAAGGCCGCGAAGATGAGCGGCCCGAAGCCGGCGCCAAGCCGGGAAAAGGTCGAGGCCCAGCCGAAGCCCGAGCCGCGCAGCTCCGTCGGGTACAGCTCGGACACGTAGGCGTAGAGCACGGGGATCGCCACCTGCACCACGAACCCGAACACGAGCAGCCAGAACACGGCCGCCGTCGGGATGTCCACCACGATCGCCACGATCACCAGGGTCAGCGCGGACAGCGGGCCGGTGATGGCCAGGATCCATTTCCGTCCCACGCGCTCCACCAGCAGCGCGGCCACCACGACGCCGAGGAGCCCGACGGCGGCCATCGAGGCGGTGGTGAGGAAGGCCTTGTACTCCGCGAAGCCCGCGCCGATCAGGATTCGTGGCATCCAGGTCAGCGACAGGTAGTAGACCAGAAGGATGCTGAAGAACAGTGACCAGGCCGCCGTCGTGATTTTCCAGTCGTACTTCCACAGCAGGACCAGCTGGGTCCACGCGCTGCCTGCGGAAAGCCGTGGGGCGTCCTGGGCTTCCGGCAGGCTGTAGGCGCGCGGCTCGGCACCGGTGGCGTCGACCAGGTCGTCGATCACCTTGGCCGCCTCCTCGCGGCGGCCCTTCCGGATCAGGAACAGCGGCGACTCCGGGACGCTGCGCCGGACCCAGAACACGAGCAGGGCGGGCATCACCATCACGAGCATGGTCAGGCGCCAGTCCGCGAAGGCGGCGATCAGGCCGGCGGAGACGAAGCCGCAAAGGGCCGCGCCGATCGGCCACCAGCCGTCCATCGCCGTCAGGACCCGGCCGCGCTGC
>JAODMA010000479.1 GCA_025464545.1 Arthrobacter sp.
TCGGTAGTCCGGCGCACCGCCGGTTCCGGTCCGACGGCGGCGCTGCCCACTCCGGTGGGCGGCGCCGCCGTCATTTTCTGCGACCGGATTCCCGGCCGGACGGCGCCGGAGGAAACCGCGGGCTCTCTGCGATACATTGGCAGGCATGAGCGAAGCCACCCCCGCCGGCGCCGGCCGCGGCACCATCCTGGTCCTCAACGGACCCAACCTGAACCTGCTCGGCACCCGCGAACCGGAGAAGTACGGTACGGCCACGCTGGCCGATGTAGAACAGCTCGCCAAGGACGCCGGTGCGGCCCACGGACTGGACGTCGAGTGTTTCCAGTCCAACCACGAAGGCGCCCTTGTCGACGCAATCCATGCAGCCCGCGGCAAGGCGATCGGCATTGTCATTAATGCAGGCGCGTACACGCACACCTCGGTCGCGATCCGGGACGCGATTTCCGCGGTGCAACTGCCCGCCGTCGAGGTGCACATAACCAACGTCCACGCCCGGGAGGAGTTCCGGCACCGCTCCTTCCTTTCGGACGTCAGCAAGGCCGTGATTGCCGGGGCCGGGGTCCTTGGCTACCGCTTCGCAGTGGAATACCTCGCCGGTCTGCAGACCCCCGAGGACTGAGCATGTCCCCAGCAGCACCGGCATCGGGGGAATCAGCGCCGGCACCGGCGCCCGCAGAATCGGCCACCGCGGATTGGTACCGTCACTTCGGCACCGTCGATGCGCCCGGGAACTCCGCGTGCTATGCCGCGTGGGCCGTAGGCATTGCCGAGGACGCCGCCCTGATCCAACGCATCGCTAAGTGGCCCTACAACAAGCGCCAGCCGTTGCTCATGCTCGCCGCGGCCCGCTTCCTCGGCGCCCGGATCAGCCCCTACCGGGAGTTCCGGCAGTTCCTGGACGTGCACTGGAGCGATATTTCCCGGATCGTCCTCTCCCGCGCCACCCAGACCAACGAGGCCGGACGCTGCGCCACACTGTTGCCCTCGCTGGCCAAGATTTCCGCCGACGAGGGGCGGCCGCTTGCGCTTATCGAAGTGGGCGCCTCCGCCGGGCTCGCACTGTTCCCGGACCGTTACGGCTATGAGTTCCGGGCCACTGCCGATGCTCCCAGTGGGATCGCTGGCGCCGTGACGCGGCTGTCCCCCGCCGGGGCGAAGCCGGGGACGTTCCCTGTCCTGCGCTGCACCACTGCCGGTCCGGTACCCCTTCCGCTGGTACTCCCCCGCGTGGTGTGGCGCGCGGGCATCGACCTGAATCCGCTCGATGTCCGCAATCCCGACGACGTTGCCTGGTTGGAGGCGCTCATCTGGCCGGAGCAGGACTTCCGCCGAGAGCGGCTGCGGCAGGCGATCGCCGTCGCCCGGACAGAGCCGCCCCTGCTGGTCGCCGGCGACCTCAACGAGGAGCTCCTTTCCCTGGCACGGCAGGCGCCGGCGGACACTGCGCTGGTGGTGTTCCACAGCGCGGTCATGGCCTATCTGGACGCCCGCGGCCGGGAACGCTTCCGTAACACCATGGCGAGCCTGGCCAGGGACCGCGGCTGCCACTGGCTCTCCAACGAGGGCCACACCGTGATCATCCAGCGGGACGGCTCCAGCGTCGTTCCGGAAATGGACGACGCCCGGCTCCAGGGCCGGTTCCTGTTGCTGCACGACGGCGATCCGGTGGCGATCGCGGGGCCGCACGGCCAGAGTCTGGAGTGGCTCCAGCGGCCTACTTCCTGATGCACTGCCCCGCGGAGACGGGGTTGTCGAGTCCGGGGGCCCGGGCGGCGACCGGCCCCAGATCGGCCATCGTGATGGCGTAGCCAAGCGAGGATCCGGTCGTTGCCTTGGCAAACACGACGCCCGCGACCTGCCCGTCCGTACTCAGCAAGGGCCCCCCGGAATTGCCCGGCTGCACATCTCCGGCCAGCCGGTATACGTCCTCGGGCGCCTCGTTGTTGCCATAAATGTCGGGAACGAGCACGGTGGTGATGTCCTGCACCGTCGCGGGTTTGGACTGGAACGGCCCGCCGTGCGGATAGCCGGCAAACGCGGCTGCGCTGCCGGGGGGCAGGTCGGAACCGAGGGGTAGCGGCGCGGAGCGCAGACCGTCCACGGCCAGGACCGCAAGGTCATGCTGGCTGTCGAAGTACACCACGCGTCCGGGCAAGGCACTCCCGCCCGGAACCTCGACCACCGGCTCCGGAACACCGGCGACGACGTGGGCGTTGGTGACTACTCGGCCCGGTGACACCACGAAGCCGGTGCCGGTCTGGTTCTGGCCGCACTGATACGCGGTTCCGGCGATCTTCAAGACGGAATCGGCCGCAGCATTCAGCGCAGGAGTGTCGGTACTGGCGTCCGGGACGGACACAGGCTGGCCCTGGGCGAAGCCTTCGAAAAGCGTCGGGATACCCTCGCCGATCACCGCGGACCGCAGCTGCGCCATCGACGTCTTGATGGGGTTTGGCGTCATCCCGTCGATAAACCGAATCACCTTGGACTCGGCGATCTGCTGCGAGGCAAAGGGAACACCCAGGGCGCCGATGCTGAAGGCCAGCAACGACATCACCAAGGCGGAGACAACCACGTTCACTCCCCCGCCCACCACACGGTCCGCGGCACGGAGCGGGCTGATCTTCACGGCGCTGCGGACCCGGCGCCCGATCATGGTGCCGAGGCCGTGGCCGAGGACCATCAACAGGACGGCGGTGGCGACGACAGCCGTCAGCCGCCAGCCGGCGTTGTCCACGAGATCGCTGACTATCGGGACGGAAACGAATGCGCCCACGGCGCCCGCGGCGAAGCCTGCGATACCTCCGAGCGTCACCAGGAAGCCATTGCGTAGTCCATAGATCAGGTAGGACAGCAGCGTCAGGATCAACGCCAGGTCCAGGATGGTCATGCCGAACACCGGGCCTCCTTGGGGCGGGTAGGGACTAATTCTACCGGCGGTGGCTGACAGTTTGCCGTGCGGCCGCGCAGTGCCGGCGCCGGGCGTCCGGCGGCTGCGGCGGCTCCATTCGCGCCTTTCGGTGCCAACTGCGTCACAGGAGTGTCAAAATTCTGGAAGAATGGCTGAAGCGCCCCAGCCGACACAGTAAGTCAGGAGATTTCATGGACATCGAGGTATTGCGCCGCGCACCACTTTTCGCCACGCTCGACGACGAGGCGTTCCGTCTGCTGACGGACGAACTCACCGAGGTGGACCTCTCACGCGGAGCCTCGGTGTTCCGGGAAGGCGATCAGGGTGACCAGCTGTACTTCATCGTCTCTGGCAAGGTGAAGCTGGGCCGAACGTCTCCGGACGGCCGGGAATCGCTTCTGGCCATCCTCGGCCCGGGCGAGCTGTTCGGCGAAATGGCGTTGTTTGATCCCAGTCCCCGGACGGCCACGGCCACGGCCGTCTCGGAAACGCGACTCGCCGGGCTGAAGAACGAAAGCCTCAACGCCCTGCTGCGCACACGCCCGGAGGTCTCCGCGCAGCTGCTGCAGGCTCTGGCCCGCCGCCTGCGCCGCACCAACGATTCGCTGTCCGACCTGGTCTTCTCCGACGTCCCGGGCCGCGTGGCCAAGGCCTTGCTGGACCTCGCGGACCGTTTCGGCCGCCCGGCGACCGACGGCGTCCTGGTGGCCCACGAGCTCACCCAGGAAGAGCTGGCCCAGCTGGTCGGTGCATCCCGCGAGACTGTCAACAAGGCCCTCGCAGAGTTCGTCCAGCGCGGCTGGCTGCGCCTGGAAGCCCGCGCCGTCGTCATCCTCGACATGCAGCGCCTCCGCCAGCGCTCCCGCTAGCAGTATCCAGCAGCACGACGAAGGCCGGCCCGTGAAACGGGACCGGCTTTCTGTGTTTAACGCTGTGAATCCAGCCGCGGGACATGTCCTCCTGGCCCACAGGTGCTCGGGACATGTCCACTTCTGGCGCACCGCTCCGGGGGACATGCCCAGTCCTGGGATCGGGAACTGGACATAATGTCTGTATGTCCAATGGGCTCAGGAAGGGAGACGCATGTCCCTTGGTCCCCCGGGTGAGCGGAGGGCATGTCCACGCCCCGGGCCGAACGGAGGGCATGTCCACCGGCCGGAACCCGGGTCCGAACCGGCGGAACCACCGGCCCGTCACCCGTACCGCGTCAGCGTTCCCGCTGCGGCTCCCCCGCGACGGTCTTCGCGGCTTCCACCTCAAGCATGAGCCGGCCGTCGTCTTCCTCGACGAGCCTGGGCTGGTAGACGTGGGCTTTGCGTTTGTAGCTCA
>JAODMA010000023.1 GCA_025464545.1 Arthrobacter sp.
GGAGGGCCATGATGGCAACGTCTATCTCGAGTTGCAGGCCGCCAGGCATCCCGGCCGGGTTGATTACAGCAGGGCGCTGCCGGCGGGAGCGCGGGTCGTTGCATATCTGGTGCCCGCGTCCGATGGCACGCCGGTTGGGCGAACGGAGGTTGCGGTAGCAAACCCGGCGGCCGGGCGGCCGGCAGGGCAGGCGCTGCACCTTCCGGCGGGTCCGCAAGGTCTTGCCATCCAGGTCGCGGAGGACAACGTGGTGTGGCCGCTCATCGGGGCGCAGGCGCCAGGGTGCATCGCAGATGCGCTGCCCGGTGGCCATCTCATCGGACAATGACAGCGGACCCGCTGCCGTTGGCAGCCGAAGAAGCGAGGCGCGGGCCGCCTCGAGGGAGGAGCCAGGACGGGATGCGGCGCAGGCGGGGGATGGTGGCGGCGGGATTCTTTCGCGTGCTGCAGGCTGCTCTTCTTCCGGTTGGAACGGTGGGTTACGTGTGGGCCGTCCCGAAACTGCTCCGCTACAGCCGGCGGACGGGCGTCTCCGCAACGCTGCTCGCTTCGCTCTATACGCGTTACATGCAGCACCGGCTAAAGACCAGGCCGGATGAGCCTGCAGCGCGGCTGCTGACGGCCATGCCGAATGTGTCACGGATGGCCTTCCGGCTGGAGACCACCCCGACGATGACGGCGCATCTCCTGACCGGCCACGTACCGCGGATCTACCGCTATCCGTACGAGGGCGATCCCCCGCTGCGCCATCAACAGACGGCCCGGACCAGCTTTTACGACGCCGCCCTCCGCCGGCACCTTCCCGCCATGGCCCAGCTGGTGGTCCTCGGCGCCGGCTTCGACACCCGCGCCTACCGGCTGCCACCGCAACACCCGGTACGCTGCTTCGAAATCGACCAACCGCCGACCCAGGCCTTCAAACTCCGGATGTTGAGGAACGCCGGCCTCGCGGACGACAGGGCCACTTACGTGGCCGCCGACTTCCAGACGGACGACTGGTTCGAGCAGCTGGTAGCGGCAGGCTTTGACCCCGCCCGGCCCGCCTTCTTCCTCTGGGAAGCGGTCACCATGTACCTGGACCGCGCCTCCGTCGAGACAACGCTGCGGCGCATCGGCGGGACGGCGCCGGGCAGCGTCGTTGCCTTCGACTACTTCTCCGCGGAGGTGATCAGGTCCCGGTCACCCTTCATGCGCTACGCCCGGGCCGCGACGCGCTTCGCGGGCGAGCCACTGACCTTCGGGATCGACAACTCTCCCCCGGCCCGGGTGGGCGCCGCAGCCTTCGTCGGGGCATTCGGCCTGACCCTTGAGGAACACCGGAACTTCGGCCGGGAGACCCGACGGCGGCGGGCCCCGGCCGGCTTCATCACCGCCCTCGTCGGCCGCCCGCCACGGCTTTGAGCGGACGGCGCAGCAGGACGTGCGGCAAATAGGCTGGGCCGGAAGGTTCCCATCGGCGGGCAGAACGTGAAGGATGGGTCCATGACTGCAACATACGATGCCTCCCGCCCGGTCGAGTCAGATGCTCCCGAAGCAGTAAACGCTGCCGTCCGGGACGCCACCAGCGAACTCAGCGACACGCTCCGCCGCCACGGCATCGAGGTCGCCTTCGAAGACATTGCCCGGCTGGGGCACTCCGAATCCTGGGACGACGAGGGCCAGCGCTGGGTCCAGGTCACGTGGACGGACGAAGAGCCCGGCCAGGCCGCGCCGGAAGCCTAGGTACCCCGGCTCAGCGTACCTGGCTCACGGCTTGTTGGCCGGGCTCGCCGAAGGCGACAGCGCTGGCGAAGGCGCCGTAGGTTGGTACCGCTCCAGGGCCGTGCCGCCTGCGACAATCTTCCGCAGCTCCGCGAGCCCTCCCGCCAGTTCACCGGCGGCCCGCGCCTGGATCAGGACATTGCCGAGGGCGGTGGCTTCCACCGGACCCGCAACCACCTGTTTGCCCGTAGCGTTGGCCGTCAGCTGGCAGAGAAGCCGGTTTTGCGAACCGCCACCTACAACGTGGACGACGCCGACGCGGCCAGCCGCGAGCCGTTCGGCGTCTCCGATGGCGCGTGCGTAGCCGGCAGCCAGGCTGTCCAGGATGCAACGGACGATCGCCGTGGGCTGATCCGCCAGTGTGGCGCCGGTATGCCCGACTGCGGCACGGATCCGTTCGGGCATGTTCTCCGGCGCAGTGAAGGCCGGGTCATCGGCGTTGATCCAGGGTCCGCCGGGCGGCAGCGCCGCAGCACCCTCCAGCAGTTGGGACAGCGAGAGGGTCAGGCCCTGGGCGGCCCAGGTCCGCTGGCATTCGCTCAGCAGCCAGAGGCCGCCGACGTTCCGGAGGTAGCGGATGGTGCCGTCGACGCCGCGTTCATTGGTGAAATTGGCCAGACGGCTTGCCTCGGTGAGGACCGGATGCTGGAGTTCGACCCCCACCAGCGACCAAGTCCCGGACGAGATATAGGCGAAGTCCCCTGTTTCCGCCGGCACGGCCGCGACGGCCGAGGCGGTGTCGTGCGAGCCGACGGCGACGACCGGGGTCTGTTCGGGCAACCCGGTCCGGGCTGCGATGGCGGGCAGCAGCGTGCCCATGGTTTCGCCGGGCTGGACCAGCGGCGGGAACAGGTCCTGCGGCAGGTCCAGGGCGGTCAGGAACTCCGTGGCCCACTCCCCCGCCACGGCGTCGAAGAGTCCGGTGGTGGAGGCATTGGTGGCCTCCGTCCGGCGGACACCGGTGAGCCGGAACGCGATCAGGTCCGGGATGAGCAGCGCCTGCAGGCCGTCCAGGTCCGGTTCGGTGGCGAGCTGGTAAATGGTGTTGAAGTTCAGGAACTGCAGCCCCGTTGTGCCGTACAGCCGGGCCGGATCCAGGCGCTCATGGACCTGCACGACTGCGGCGCGGCTTCGCTCGTCCCGGTAACTGTAGGGCTGGGCGACGAGCTCGCCGGCGTCATTGACCAGGCCGTAGTCCACGGCCCAGGTGTCGATTCCGATGCTGCTGACCCGCGCACCGCGTGCCGCGGCCACCTTTGCGGCTGCGGCAAGTCCGTTGAGCACTTCCGCGAAGAGGGCATCGAAGTCCCAACGGAGGCCGCCGCCAGACTCCACCACACCGTTCGGGAACCGGTGCACCGTCTCCAGCGTGACACCCGGGACCCCGGCGTTCTCCGTAATCCTGCCCAGGATCACCCGGCCGGAGGACGCGCCGATATCAACGGCGGCGAAGACCCTGCCCCCGGACTCCGCCCCGGCCGCTGCCTGGACGGCGTCGGCAGGGACGGTGTCGGCCGCTGGCTGGAGTTCGGTCATCGGAGGAAGGCTGTGGCGACGCCGGCGTCCACCGGGATGTGCAGGCCGGTGGTGTGGGAGAGTTCGCTGCTGGTGAGCACGGCCGCGGCGTTGGCGACGTTTTCGGGCAGGACCTCGCGCTTGAGCAGGGTGCGCTGGGCGTAGTACTCACCCAGTTTCTCCTCGTCCACGCCGTACACGGCGGCGCGTTTGGCGCCCCAGCCGCCGGCGAAGATCCCCGAACCGCGGACGACGCCGTCGGGGTTGATGCCGTTAACCCTGATGCCGTGCTCGCCGAGTTCGGCCGCGAGGAGCCGGACCTGGTGGGCCTGGTCCGCCTTGGTCGCGGAGTAGGCGATGTTGTTGGGCCCGGCGAAGACCGAGTTCTTGGAGGAAATGTAGACGATGTCCCCGCCCATGCCCTGATCGATCAGGACCTTCGCGGCGGCCTTGGAGACCAGGAAGGACCCCTTGGCCATGACGTTGTGCTGGAGGTCCCAGTCCTTTTCGGTGGTCTCCAGCAGCGGCTTGGAGATGGACAGCCCGGCGTTGTTGACCACCAGGTCCAGGCCGCCGAAGGCCAGGACCGCGGCGTTCACCGCGGCCACGACCTGGGCCTCGTCCGTGACGTCGGCCTGGATCCCGACGGCAACGTCGGAGCCGCCGAGTTCTTCGGCGACTGCCCGGGCGTTCTCCAGGTTCAGGTCCGCGATCACGACGCAGGCGCCGTCCGCGGCGAGCCGGTGGGCGATGGCCTTGCCGATGCCCGACGCCGCGCCGGTCACGAGCGCGATCCGGGTCGCGTGGGACTTTGGCCTGGGCATCCGGGCCAACTTGGCTTCCTCCAGTGCCCAGTATTCGATCCGGAACTTCTCGGCCTCCTCGATCGGGGCGTACGTGGAGATGGCCTCCGCGCCGCGCATCACGTTGATTGCGTTCAGGTAGTACTCCCCGGCGACCCGGGCGGTCTGCTTGTCCTTCCCGTAGGAGAACATCCCCACGCCCGGGACCAGCACGATCGCCGGGTCCGCGCCGCGCAGCGCCGGGGAGCCGGTGTCGGCGTGCCGGTCGTAGTAGGCCTGGTAGTCCTCGCGGTAGGCGGCGTGGAGTTCCTTCAGCCGGGCCACGGAATCCTCGATGGACGCGTCCGCGGGCAGGTCCAGGACCAGGGGCTTGACCTTGGTGCGCAGGAAGTGGTCCGGGCAGGAGGTACCCAGCGCGCCCAGGCGCGGGTGTTCCTGCCCTTCCAGGAATTCCAGGACCGCGGCGTCGTCGCTGAAGTGCCCCACGACCGGTTTGTCCGTCGATGCCAGCCCGCGGATGACCGGTGCCAGCGCGGCGGCCTTGGCATGCCGTGCGGGTTCCGGCAGGGCGGCGTAGCCCGGGAGCTTCGCTCCGAACGGCGCGGGGGCGCCGTGCTCGGCGATGTACTTTTCGGCCTGCTCGATGATCCACAGCGAGTTGGCTTCGGCTTCCTCGCTGGTGGCGCCCCAGGCAGTGGTGCCGTGCCCGCCCAGGATGGTGCCGATGGCCTGCGGGTTGGCGTCCTTGATCGCGGCGATGTCCAGGCCGAGCTGGAACCCTGGACGGCGCCACGGCTCCCAGGCGACCTTGTCACCGAAGATCCGCGCGGTGAGGCCTTCGCCGTCGGCGGCTGTGGCAATGGCAATGCCGGAGTCCGGGTGCAGGTGGTCCACGTGGGCGGCGTCGACCAGGCCGTGCATGGCAGTGTCGATCGACGGGGCGGCCCCGCCCTTGCCGTGCAGGCAGTAATCGAAGGCTGCCACCATCTCGTCTTCCCGCTCGACGCCGGGGTAGACGTTCTTCAGCGCCAGCAGCCGGTCCAGCCGGAGCACCGCGAGTCCGGGTTCGGTCAGCGTGCCAAGGTCCCCGCCGGAGCCCTTCACCCACAGCAGCCGGACATCCTCCCCGGTCACGGGGTCCTTTTCGGTGCCCTTGGCGGAGGTGTTGCCGCCGGCGTAGTTCGTGTTCCGTTTGTCCGCGCCGAGGCGGTTGGAACGGGCAAGCAGTTGTTCAACAGCTGGATTCGTCATGGTCTTAGGCTCCCCATCCGGCCTGGTGGCCGCCCTGGCGGTCGGCATTGATTGTTTCCTGGTATCCGCTGGCGGCGAAGGCGGCCATCGGGTCCGCGGGCAGTCCGCGGGATTCCCGCCATTGCGCAAGGTCGGGGCGGACGTCGGTGTAGAAAGCGTCCATAAGCACAGCGTTCGCTGCCAGCACGTCGCCTGCGTTCTGCGCTGCTTCGAGGGCCTCTGTGTCGACCAGGAGTGCCCGGGCCGTCATCTCCTGGACGTTGAGCACCGAGCGGATCTGGCCCGGGATCTTCCCCTCGACGTTGTGGCACTGGTCCAGCATGAAGGCGACGCCGACGGCGGGATCCAGTCCGCCGCCGCGGACCACTTCGTGCATGATGCGGAACAGCTGGAACGGATCCGCGGCGCCGACGATCAGGTCATCGTCCGCGTAGAAGCGGGAGTTGAAGTCGAACGAACCGAGCTTGCCCAGGCGCAGCAGCTGCGCCACGATGAACTCGATGTTGGTGCCGGGAGCGTGGTGGCCGGTGTCCAGGCAGACCTTGGCCTTCTCGCCGAGGGCAGCGCAGTGCACGTAGGAGGTTCCCCAGTCCGGAACATCTGTGTGGTAGAAAGCCGGCTCAAAGAACTTGTACTCCAGCACCATCCGCTGGTCATCTCCGAGGCGGTCGTAGACCTTGCGCAGCGACTCCGCCAACCAGTCCTGCCGGGCCCGCAGGTTGCCCTGCCCGGGATAGTTCGTGCCGTCCGCCAGCCAGATTTTCAGGTCACGGGAGCGGGTCTGGTTCATCACTTCGAGGCACTCGTACATGTGGTCGATGGCCTTCGAACGCACCGCCGGGTCGCTGTGGGTGAGGCTGCCGAACTTATAGTCGTCGTCCTGGAACGTGTTGCTGTTGATCGTTCCCAGCTTCACTCCCAGACCGGCGGCGTACTCCGCCAGGGCCGCGTAGTCGTCCGCCTTGTCCCAGGGGATGTGCAGGGCCACGGAAGGCGCCAGCCCGGTGAGTGCGTGGACCTGGGCGGCGTCGGCAATCTTTTCCTCGATGCTTCGAGGGGTGCCGGGGGTCGCGAAGACTTTGAAGCGGGTGCCCGAGTTGCCGAATGCCCAGGAGGGCAGTTCGATGCTTTGATGCTCGAGCGTGGTCAAAACGTCAGTGGGGATAGACACGTCAGTCTCCTTTGGATTTGGAGGGGGTGGGGCCCGGCGCAGAGGCAGCCAGTTGGTCCTCGAGGTTGAATACTTCAGTCAGTTGGAGGAAGCCCTGATCCGGGGCCCCGTCAAGGTCCTCGAAGAAACCGGACATCTCTGCCTGCCAGCGGGCGTTGATGTCAGTGGCCGCCATCCGGGCCTGGGCTTCGGGAAGGCTGTCGGTTT
>JAODMA010000113.1 GCA_025464545.1 Arthrobacter sp.
CTTTTTGTCCGCAATGAGTACGCCTTCTACTTCATGCGCTTCCTGCTGGGGGTATTTGAGGCCGGGTTCGCCCCCGGCGCCATCTTCTACCTGACCTACTGGTACTCCACCAAGCGGATGGCAGGTGCGATGTCCATTCTGATGCTCGCCGGCCCCATCGGATCGATGGTCGGGGGCCCGGTTTCCGGATTCATCATCGACAACGCGCACGGCGCGTCCGGTCTGGCCGGCTGGCAGTGGATGTTCCTGCTCGAGGGGATCCCTTGCCTCATTCTGGCCGCTGTCGTCTGGAAGTTCCTCGCCGACTCGCCCGCTCAGGCGGACTGGCTCACCGAGGACGAAAAGCAGCTGATCGCCTCGGAGCTCAACGAGGACGCAGGCAAGGGGCACAGCAGCTTCGGCCAGGCCCTGCGTGATCCGTCCATCTACCTCATGGCAATCGGATACTTCAGTCTTATCAGCGGCATCTACGCCGTCAGCTTCTGGCTGCCGACCATTCTCAAGGAGAACGGAGTGAAGAGTTTGACCGAAATCGGTCTCCTAACTGCGGTTCCCTATGCCTTCGCCATCGTCTTCATGATCGTTAGCGCCCGCCGTTCCGATGCTAGCGGCGAACGCACGGCCCACGCCGTTGTCCCGGGAATCTTGGCGGCGGTCGGTCTGACGATCGCTGCCTTCCTCCCGACCCAGTTCGCTGTCTCTTTCACAGGGATCGTCCTCGCTACGACGGGCCTATGGGTTGCGTACACCGTCTTTTGGGCGATGCCTGCCGAAAAGCTGAAGGGTGCGGCTGCCGCCGGCGGAATCGCTCTGATCAACAGCATCGGCCTCCTTGGAGGCTTCGTCAGTCCCTATGTCATCGGTCTGATCAAAGAAAGTACGGGAAGCACACAGGCAGGACTCCTGACGATGGTCGGATTCATCCTGGTCGGCATGGCGGCGCTGCTGCTTTCGCAGTCGGCTCGCTTCCAGCGCGCCTAGTAACACCCCCCGGAAAGTCACCGTCGTCGTCCTGAAAGGTAACGAGACCACATGCGCATTCTGATCGCAGGATTTCTGCACGAGACAAACACGTTCGCCGAGAAACCAGCGGACCTGGAAAACTTTGAAAACGGTGAAGGATTCCCGGCCCTACGAACTGGCGACGAACTATTTGAACTGGAAAACGTCAACATCCCGCTTGGCGGATTCCTGAAAACGATGCGACCAGCCGACCACGAAATCATCCCCATCATTTGGTGCGCTGCCTCACCGTCGGCCCCCGTTACATCCAGGGCTTTCGAAACTGTGGTGGAGATGATCACTCGCGGTTGTGTGGAACACTCCCCCGACGCCGTGTACCTGGATTTGCACGGGGCCATGGTTACGGACAAGTACGACGACGGTGAGGGAGAGATCCTCAGGCGGGTTCGGGCCATCGTCGGCGATCAGTGCCCGATTGTGGTGAGTCTGGATCTGCACGCCAACATGAGTTCAGCCATGTTTGAACTCGCGGACGCGATGACGGCGTATCGCACCTATCCGCATCTTGATATGGCCGAAACCGGTGTCCGGTCTGCACAGTTGCTGACCCGGCTGGCCTCGGGCGACCGGCTGGAATGTGCCTGGCAGAGGATCCCATTCCTCATCCCCATCAATGCCGGCAGCACTTTCATGGAGCCCGCAGGGAGCATCTACCAGAGCCTAGGTGGTCCGGGGCTGGACGGGGACGACCTTTCCTTCGGCGCCGGCTTTCCTGCTGCGGATATCGCAGACTGTTCACCCGTCGTGTGGGGCTACGGCTCCGATGCAGTTCGAGTCGCCGAGCGGGTGGCCGAACTGGCCCAACTGGTGGAATTCCATGAAAAGGATTTCGTTCCGGAACTCTATTCACCCGACGACGCCATCCAGACAGCAATTGACCTGGTTGCGGCCGGTCGGTCACCAGTCATCATCGCCGATACCCAAGACAACCCGGGAGCCGGGGGAGAGGCGACGACCATGGGAATGCTCGAGGCCCTCCTTAAGCACAATGTGGAGCGCTCGGCCATCGGAGCGATCTATGACCCCGCCGTAGCCGCCCTTGCTCATAAGGCCGGTCTCGGTGCCGTGATTACGGCCGAATTTCCGGGGTCGTCCTCAGACGGAGACGTAGCGCTGAAGCACGAGTTCGAGGTGAAGTCTCTTTCTGACGGACGCTGTCGATTCGACGGACCGATGATGCACGGCAATGAACTGAACCTTGGTCCGTCGGCTCTACTTTGCAGCGGCAACGTCTCGGTCGTAGTGACGTCCCGTAAGGCGCAGATCATGGACCGCAATCAGTTCAAGATGGTGAATCTGTCGCCCGAAGAGCAGAACGTGGTCGTTGTAAAAAGTTCAGTTCACTTCCGCGGAGACTTCCAACCCGTCGCCGGGGAAATCCTTGTCGCCGTCGCGCCAGGACCCATGGCGGCGAACCCAGCGGACCTTCCCTGGACGAACCTGCCGGAAGGCATTCGTGTCTCACCTATGGCTGATGGATTCCGCCGGGGCGCCAGCAGTCCCGGAATCGCAGTTTAGGCGCGTTGTGGACAAGCAAAAACGCCCATCGAAGAAAGGCAGGCTGTGACAGCCCCGACTTCCCGACAATTGGAGCTCACCGACGAGCAGACGGTCCAGATGCACGACCTGTACCGCCATCTGCATGCCAATCCCGAGCTGTCCATGCAGGAACACCGAACAGCAGGGCTCATCGCCGAACGTCTCGTGGCGATGGGCGCGGAGACTTTTAGCTGTGGAGGCACCGGCGTCGTCGGCATACTGCGCAACGGCGAGGGGCCGGTCGTCGGCTTTCGCGCAGACATCGATGGGCTGCCGATCAAGGAAGAAACGGGACTTCAGTACGCGAGTCGAGCTACCGGTATCCTGCCGGACGGAACCCAGGTGCCGGTGATGCATGGCTGCGGTCACGACGTGCACGTTGCTGCTGCACTGACCGCTGCGAAGTTACTGGCGGGAGCCGCCGATGCCTGGTCCGGAACAATCGTCTTCATCTTCCAGCCAGGGGAGGAGACGGCCGCTGGGGCCCAGGCGATGGTCGACGACGGCCTGTGGAATAGGGCTCCCAAGCCGGAGATAATCTATGGCCAGCACGTGATGCCAAGTCTGGCGGGCACCGTAGGCATCAGCCGCGGCAGCGCTATGGCCATGGCTGATTCTTGGAAGGTCACTGTGCGCGGGCGCCAGGCGCATGGGTCCCAACCTCAGGAAGCGATCGATCCGATCGTGCTTGCCGCCCATATGGTGGTCCGGTTGCAGACCATCGTTTCGCGCGAGTTGAATCCGATGCAGTCCGCCGTGGTGACGGTCGGAACGTTCCACGGGGGACTGAAGGAGAACATTATTCCTGGCACGGTCGAGTTCACCGTGAATGTGCGGAGCTTCGAGCAGAATGTACGCGAAGCGGTGCTGGCATCTATCCGCCGGATCATCCGCGCAGAGGCGGAGGCGTCAGCCGCGCCGGCCCCCAAGATCGAGGAGCTGTACTCTTTCCCTCTCTGTTACAACGATCCAGGGGCGACAGAACAACTCCTCGGGGAATTCCGCGGTGCCATCGGAGATGAAGAGGTCCACGAGATCCCGCCAATGATGGGCAGTGAGGACTTCGGTACTCTTGCCGTGGCTATCGACGTTCCAGCCGTTTACTGGATGCTAGGCGGCCATACGGCTGAGACTCTCGCGGCTGACGGGCACGTCGCCGGCAACCACTCGCCGCATTTCGGCCCCGCCATGGAGCCCACCCTGAGCACTGGCGTCCGGGCCGCTACGACGGCGATCCTGTCCAAAGTTGGATGGGATGCTGAAAGCATGTAGGAGTCTTCCTCAGAAGCAGAGCGGGGGCGTTTGGCCCACAGCAGCCGCACGGGACGGCCGAAACAGGGAATGTCATGGAGCCGGACCTGCCGGCGGCCGTGCCCGACCGCGACGACACCGCACTCCGGGCAGCCGCTGACGGTTTCACCGGTCTCGACGCGCAGAACCAGCCCGGTCCCGGCCGCCGTGACGGAGCTGACGTGGATGCCTTCGACATCGAGCAGCGCATCCGCGCGCGTGCAC
>JAODMA010000041.1 GCA_025464545.1 Arthrobacter sp.
CCTCGCGCGGTTCAAGGTCCACGAGGCCGCGGTCATCGCCGATGCTGCCGTTGCGGCAGATCTGCACGCCGTTCATGGCCACGTTCAGCTGATCGGGTTCAAAGACCGCGTCCGTGGTGCCGACGGCCGAGAGCACGCGTCCCCAGTTGGGGTCCTTGCCAAAGATGGCGGTCTTGAAGAGGTTGGAGCGGGCCACGGCGCGGCTGACGGTTTCCGCGTCCCGCTCGCTGGCCGCGTTGAAGGTCCGGATCGCGATGTCATGGCTCGCGCCCTCGGCATCGCCGATCAGCTTGCGGGCCAATTCCGCGCAGACCTGGGTGAGGCCCCTGCCGAACTCGACGGCGGACGGCGCGGCTCCGGATGCAGCCGAGGCCAGCAGCACCACGGTGTCGTTCGTGGACATGCAACCATCCGAGTCCGCCCGGTCGAAGGTCACCCGGGTGGCGTCGCGGAGGGCGGCGTCGAGGATGTCGGTCTGCACGTCGGCATCCGTCGTGAGGACCACCAGCATGGTGGCAAGGCCGGGGGCGAGCATCCCGGCGCCCTTGGCCATGCCGCCGATGGTGAAGGCGTTTCCTGCGGCGTCGGTGCCGGTATAGACGGCCTGTTTGGACACGGAGTCTGTCGTCATGATCGCGGTTGCCGCGGCGGCTCCGCCGTCGGGTCCCAGTGCCGCGGCGGCGGCACCGATCCCGGCAAGGATCTTGTCCATCGGGAGCTGTTCACCAATGAGGCCGGTGGAGCAGACGAAGACGTCCGTGGCGGAGACGCCGAGCGCTTCGGCGGTCCTCTCCGCCGTGGTGTGGGTGTTCTGGAATCCCTGCGGGCCGGTGCAGGCGTTCGCGCCGCCGGAGTTCAGAATGACGGCGTCGACGCGGCCATCCTTGACGACCTCGCGGGACCAGTGCACCGGGGCTGCGGCCACGCGGTTGGAGGTGAACACGGCCGCGGCGGCCTTGGAAGGCCCGTCGTTGACGACGAGGGCCAGGTCAGCGTTTCCGGAGGCCTTGAGCCCGGCCGTGACGCCGGCGGCGCGGAATCCCTGGGGAGCGGTGATGCTCACGGTGCAACTCCCTGCAGTTCGAGACCGGCCGTTTCCGGCAGGCCGAGAGCAATATTCATGGACTGCACGGCGCCGCCGGCGGTCCCTTTCGTCAGGTTGTCGATGGCACACGTGACGATCACGCGGCCGGTGTGTGCATCGAGTGCCAGCTGCATCACGGCGTGGTTGGATCCCTGCACCGACTTGGTGGCGGGCCACTGGCCCTCGGGGAGCAAGTGGACGAACGGTTCGTCGTCGTAGGCCTCGCTCCAGGCGCTGCGCAGCCCCTCGGCGGTGACGCCCGGGCGGACTCTGGCGGTGGCGGTGGTGAGGATGCCGCGGCTCATGGGCGCCAGCGTGGGCGTGAAGGAAACCGTGACCGGCCCGCGTGCAGCCTTGGACAGGCCTTGCTCGATCTCCGGCGTGTGCCGGTGTCCGCCGCCGACGCCGTACGGGCTCATGGAGCCCATGACCTCGGAACCGATCAGGTTAACCTTGGCTGCCTTGCCGGCCCCGGACATGCCCGAGGCGGAGACGATCACGACGTCGTCTGCCTCCAGCAGGTCGTTGCTGAAGCCGGGAGTGAGGGCCAGCAGGGCCGACGTCGGATAACAGCCGGGGACGGCGATCCGCGTGGCGCCCCGGAGCGCTTCGCGCTGGCCGGGCAGTTCGGGCAGCCCATAGGGCCAGGATCCGGCGTGCGATGATCCGTAGAACTTTTCCCAAGCGGCGGGGTCCTCCAGACGGTGGTCGGCTCCGGCGTCGATTACGACGGTGCCGGCCGGGAGCCGGGCCGCGATCTCAGCGGAGCTGCCGTGCGGCAGGGCAAGGAACACGACGTCGTGGCCGGACAGGTTCTCCACGGTGGTGTCTTCAAGGATGCGGCTGGCCAGACCATGGAGATGCGGCTGCAATTCCCCTAGTCTGGAACCGGCGTTGCTGTGCGCCGTGATGGCGCCGATCGTAACGTCGGGATGACCGGCCAAGAGCCGTAACACCTCGCCGCCGGCATAACCGCTTGCGCCGGACACGGCAACAGAAATAGTCATGACTCCGACTATACAGCAAGAGTATGCATAGGTGCCGATATTTATGCATACATCCGGCGTGTCCGTATCTCCCGCCCGCAAGCTTGGGGGGCATCCCGGCCACTGCCGCCCTACAGTGTAAATCTACAGCGTATGCTTAGTAGAGGGTGATCCAGACCGTGCAGTCCGAGTGTCGGCTGCAACGTTGCCCGTCACAGTTACGAGGCACGCGTTATATGACCCCCACCACCGCTACGCCGGAGCGCCCCCAACCGCGCGTCCGGCAACCCAACGCCGTCGTCCTGAGCTACTCAGAGCTGCTTAAGAGCGTCAAGGCTGCCGGCCTGCTTGAACGCCGCGTCGGTTTCTACATCACGGTGTTTTCCGTCCTGGCGCTCCTGATGACTGCCACCTGGTTCGGTTTCGCCCTCATCGGAGACAGCTGGTTCCAGCTCCTGATCGCAGCCGCCGTGGGTGTCCTCTGCACCCAGCTGAGCTTCCTCGCCCACGAAGCCGGACACCGCCAGATCTTCGCGTCCCGCCGCGCCAACGATTGGGCCGCCCGCCTGCTCGCCACGTCCGTGGCCGGGATCAGCTACTCCTGGTGGGAGCAGAAGCATGGCGCCCACCACAACCACCCCAACGTCATCTCCAAGGACCCCGATATCGCTACCGGCGCGATCGCGTTCCACCCCGAGGGCGCCGCCACCCGGCAGGGACGCTTCTCCTTCCTGACCCGCAAACAGGGCTGGTTTTTCTTCCCGTTGCTGTTCCTCGTGGGCCTGGGCCTCCAGATCGATTCGATCAAGTTCATCTTCCGCCGCGCCAAGGTCACCCACCGCTGGGTTGAAATCCCCATCCTCGCGGCGCGGCTGAGCCTCCTGCCGGTGCTGGCGTTTTCCTTCCTGCCGTTGGGCATGGCTTTCGCCTTCATCGGCGTCCAGCTCGCCGTGTTCGGCTTCTACATGGGCGCTTCCTTCGCCCCGAACCACAAGGGCATGCCGGTGCTGCCGGCGGACAGCCGGGTGGACTTCTTCAGCCGCCAGGTCCTGACCTCCCGGAACATCTCCGGCGGCCGTTTCATGGACATCCTGCTCGGGGGCCTCAACAGGCAGGCCGAGCACCACCTCTTCCCGGACATGGCCCGCCCCCAGCTGGACAAGGCCGCCGTGATCGTCCGCGAGTACTGCGCCAAGCACCAGGTTCCGTATACGGAAACCACCCTGCTGCAGTCCTACGGCATCATCGTCCGCTACCTCAACGACGTCGGCCTGGCCGCGGGCCGGCATTTTGAATGCCCGATGGCCACCGTGACCCGCCGCTACTAGGCGCCGCTGCACGGCGGCCCCCGGCCGCCCCCTATTGTTTTGACCCGAAGTGACGGCCTGATTCCGGCCGTCACTTCGTCGTTGCGGCGCATGTCCCTAGGATGGACCGAGAATCCGGCCAGGAAATCCCCGGCCGGAGAAGGAGACGCAAATGATGCATGCAATCGTCGCCGGCCAGGCGGGAGGACCCGAGGTCCTGGAGCTGGCCGAGGTGGAGCGTCCGGAACCCGGTCCCGGCCAGCTGCTCGTGAAAGTCGCCGCCGTCGGCGTGAACTTCATCGACACCTACAAGCGCAGCGGAGCGTACAAGGTGTCCTACCCCTTCACCCCCGGTTCCGAGGCTGCCGGCACCGTGGAGGACGTCGGCGAGGGCGTGTCCGTGTTCTCCCCCGGTGACCGGGTCGCCACCGCGGAGGGCGTGAACTGCTACGCCGGCTACATCCTGGTCGACGAGGACAAAGCGCTGCCGGTTCCCCGCGGTGTTGACGATTTCACCGCGGCCGCCCTCCCGCTGCAGGGGATCACGGCGCACTATCTGATCAACTCCTCGTTCCGGGTGGAGCCGGGCCAGACCGTGCTTCTCCATGCCGGAGCCGGCGGGGTCGGTCTGCTGCTGATCCAGCTGCTCAAGGCCAAGGGCGCGCGCGTTATCACCACGGTCTCCACGGACGACAAGGAACAGCTGGCCCGCGAGGCCGGGGCCGACCACGTGCTGCGCTACGAGGGCTTCGCCGCCAGGGTGCGGGAACTGACCGACGGGACCGGCGCTGATGTGGTGTACGACGGCGTCGGCAAGGACACCTTCGATGGCTCCCTCGCCGCGCTGCGAATCCGAGGCACGCTGGTGCTCTTTGGTGCCGCCTCCGGCCCGGTCCCACCCGTGGACCCGCAGCGGCTCAATTCCGGCGGCTCGTTGTACCTGACCCGGCCGACCATAAACCACTTCCTGCGCAACCCGCAGGAACGCCGCTGGCGCTCGGATGAAATCTTCGCCGCCGCCGCCAGTGGAGCCCTCAAGGTACGGATCGGCGCCCGCTACAGCCTCGCCGAGGCGGCCAGCGCCCACGAGGACCTCGAGCAGCGCCGCACCACCGGCAAGGTCATCCTGGTCCCGTAGCCGTGCAATCAAAAAAAACTCCCCGCAGCCTGCCGGCTGCGGGGAGTTTTTTGTCTCCCGGAGTCGGGTCAGCGCTGGACCGCTCCGAAGCGCTCGTGGGCAACTGCCACGGCGCTTTCGCGGGCGGCAGACGCTTCGTCCGCCGTCAGCGTGCGGTCCCCGGCACGGAAGCGCAGGCTGAACGCCAGCGATTTCTTGCCCTCCTCGATGCCTTTGCCCGCGTAGACGTCAAAGAGCGCGACGTCTTCCAGCAGCTCTCCGGCGCCTTCGCGCAGGGCAGCGAGCACCTCTTCTGCCGGAATCTCGCGCGGCACCACGAGGGCGACGTCCTGGGTCGCCACGGGGTAGGTCGAAATGTGCCTGGCAACGATCACGTCCGCGGCTGCCTCGAAGAGGGCGTCCGCGTTGAACTCGACGGCCACCGACCGCGCCGGCATGTCGTGCGCGGCCAGCAGCTTCGGGTGCAGTTCGCCGGCGTAGCCCACGATCTCCCCGGTGCGCAGGGACAGCTGCGCGGCGCGTCCCGGGTGGAAGGCCTGGTGTTGTCCCTGGCCGATCACAATGTCAACGCCGAGCACCTCGCCGGCGAGCCGCGCGATGTCCAGTGCGTCCGCCCAGTCCCAGGCACGCGGCGCGTGGCCCGGTGCCGCCGGGGAATCATGGCCGGTCAGCACGGCCGCGAGGAACAGCGGCTGCTCCGGGACGCCGTCGTACAGCGCATCGAGCACCTCCTCGCCGGGCTTGGCACCCAGCGGCGGGATCGAGGCGCTGCCCAGCGTGTCCCCCGGCAGGAAGACGAGCCCGGCCTCGAACAGCGCCAGGTCGCGGAACCCGCGGGAGTGGTTGCGCTTTGCCACCTCGATCAGGCCCGGCAGGATCGAGGTCCGCAGGTAGCCCTGCTCCTCGCTGATCGGGTTGGCGAGCTTGAGCGCCTTGCGCGCCGCGCCTTCAGCGGGCCCGCCGAAGGTGTCATTGGCGGCCTTGGAGACAAACGGGTAGGAGAGGACCTCGGTCAGGCCGGAGGCAGCCAGGGCCTGGAGCAGGCGACGGCGCTGCTGCTGGACGCGGGTCAGGCCGCGGCCCGGAGGCGCCACCGGAAGGGACGCAGGGATCTTGTCGTAGCCGACGAGCCGCGCGATTTCCTCGGTGAGATCTTCCTTGGTTTCCAGGTCGTTGCGCCAGCTGGGCGCGGTCACCGACCAGCCGTCGGCGGCTTCCACCACGACGGCACCCAGGTCCTCCAGCGAGGTGACAATCTGCTCGGCGCTGAAGTCGATGCCGATCCGCTCGGAGGCGAAGCCGGCCGGCAGCTGCACGGTAACGGCGTCCGGTGCGGTCCCGACGTCGGTCCCCTCGGCAGCTGCGGTCCCGCCGGCGAGTTCGACGAGGAGGTCGACGGCGCGCTGGGCGGCGAGGTGCGCGACGTGCCAGTCCACTCCGCGCTCGAAGCGCTTGGACGCCTCGGAGGGCAGCTTGTGCCGGCGGCGGGAGCGGGCGATCGAGACTTCCTCGAAGTGGGCCGCCTCGACCAGGATGGTCGACGTCTCATCGCTGACCTCGGTGGAGGCACCGCCCATGACACCGGCAATGCCGATGGGACCGGAGCCGTCCGTGATCAGCAGGTCCTCGGCGTCGAGCGCGCGTTCCTTACCGTCCAGGGTCCTGAGCTTCTCCCCTGCAACGGCGCGGCGCACCACGATCTCGCCTGAAAGCTTGTCCTGGTCGTAGAAGTGCAAGGGCTGCCCGAGTTCGAGCATGACGTAGTTGGAGATGTCCACCGGCAGGGAGATGGAGCGGATGCCGGCGAGCCGGAGCCGGGAGGACATCCACGGCGGGGTGGGCCGGGCGGCGTCCACGCCGTGCACGGTGCGGGCCACGCAGCGGTCGCAGCCGGGCTTGCCGTAGACCGGGGCGTCGTCGTTGAGCTTGACGCTGTAGCCGCCGGTGAGTGCCTCGGGGGCCTGCACCGTTCCGGCGGGGTCGGTGAAGGACGTTCCGGTGGCGTGCGCGTATTCGCGGGCAACGCCCCGGATGGAGAACGCGTAGCCGCGGTCCGGGGTGACGTTGATTTCCGCGGCCTGGTCGTAGAGCCCCAGGAGTTCCATCGCGTCGGTGCCGATCTCCGGATCCAGCCCGATCCGCGAGAGCACCAGGATGCCGTCGTGGTCCTCGCCGATGCCGAGTTCGCGGACGGAGGCGATCATGCCCGCCGAGAGGTGGCCATAGGTTTTGCGTGCGGAAATCCGGAAGTCACCGGGCAGCACGGCGCCGGGAAGGGTCACCACCACTTTGTCGCCCTCAACGAAGTTGTGGGCTCCGCAGATGATGCCCTGCACGCCGGAGGGGTCGATGCCCTCGCCGGTGAGGCCCTGCTCCTGGCCCTCGGGGACGACCCGGACCTGGCACCAGTTGAGTGTCTTGCCGTTGGTCTGGGGTTCCTTGACGATGCTCAGCACCTGGCCCACCACGATGGGGCCCTGCAGGCCATCCGTCGGGCGGTGGACCGCTTCTTCCTCAAAGCCGACCTTTACCAGCTCGGCCATAACGTCTTCGGCCGTTGCTCCGGCCGGTACCTGCGCGAATTCTCGCAACCAGGAAAGTGGGATACGCACTGTTAGATCTCCATCCCGAAGTGCTCGCTGAAACGTACGTCGCCTTCGATCATGTCGCGCATGTCGCCGACCTCGTTGCGGAACATGAGGGTCCGCTCGATGCCCA
>JAODMA010000066.1 GCA_025464545.1 Arthrobacter sp.
CCGGGCAGCTCGCCGGCGGCGTCGCCAGCCTGCACGACGGCACGGTGACTCTGCACCAGGGCACCGGCGAACTCAAGACCGGTGCCGCGGACCTCTACGCGGGCCAGCTCAAACTCCGGGACGGCGCCAACACGCTTAGCTCAGGCGCGGCGCAGCTGAGCGGCGGCCTTGCCCGGCTGCAGGAAAAGACGGCCACGCTGCCCGCCGACTCGCAGAAACTCGCGGCCGGCGCCGCGCAGGTGGCGGCCGGCAACGCCGCGCTCAATGCCCAACTGCAGGGGATCGCCGGACAAGTCAGCGCCACCGAGCAGGCCGCAGCCCAGGCGCTGCGCGGCCGAGTGCTGGCATCGAACAGCAGGCTCGTGGCCGCCGGCGTTCTCACGCCGGACCAGGCGGACCGGATTCTGGCCGATTTTGATGCCACTCCGGCCCCGCCCGCCTCGGCGTCTGCCGGCCAACTGAAGCTGGCCGCCGCCCAGGTCCAGCAACTGGCAGACGGTTCCGCGGCGGTCAGCGCCGGGGCCGCGAAACTCGCCGGGGCAACACCGGCGCTCACCGACGCCGTCGGGAAGGCCTCCTCCGGCGCGGAGCAGCTCGCGGGCGGCGCGGGCACCCTCACCGCCGGACAGCAGAGTGCCCTGGACGGCGCTGGGAAACTCTCCCAAGCCGCGCAGAAATTGGATGAGGGTGCGGCGCACCTGGAAACCGGGGCTGCCGCCGCCTCCGACGGCGCCGGAACCCTGGCGGGCGAGCTTGCCAGCGGCGCCGGGGAAGTCCCCAATCCCGACGACGGCCAGAAGGACAGCCTCGCCCGGGTAATGGCCGACCCGGTCGCTGTCAGCAACGTCTCCCAGGCAAAGGCCGGTTCCTACGGGGCGGGACTCGCGCCGTTCTTCCTCACCCTCGCCCTGTGGATCGGCGTCTTCATGCTCGTCCAGGCAATGCGGCCGGTGACGCAGCGGGCACTGGCGTCCAACGCCCCGGCGTGGAAGATCGCCGTCGGGGGCTGGCTTCCGTTCCTTGCCGTCGCGGCCATCCAGGCGAGCCTGCTGACCCTCGTCGTGGACGTGGGACTCGGACTCGACCCAGCCCACCCCGTGCTGATGTGGCTCCTCATGCTGGCCGCGGCGATGGCGTTCAGTGCGATCATCCAGGGTGTCGTGGCACTGCTCGGATCGCCGGGCAAGCTTGTGGTCCTCATCCTGCTGGTCCTCCAGCTGGTCTCCTCCGGCGGGACCTTCCCTTGGCAGACCACGCCCGAGCCGCTGCATGTGGTGCACCAGCTCCTGCCCATGGGTTACGTGGTCAGCGGGATGCGGCACCTCATCTACGGGGCCGACCTCGCGATCATCCTGCCCACCATGCTGGGGCTCCTTGGCTACACTTTGCTGGGGACGGCCATGTCCATCATTGCCGTGCGCAAGCACAAGTACTGGACCCTCAAGACCTTGAAACCGGAGATCACCGTATGAGCAGCAGTTCACTGGACCGCAGCTCGGAGTCCTCCGACGGGACGGCGGCTGCCGGGGCGACAGCCGGGGCGACAGCTAAGAAACTGCGGCCGGCGCGGACTAATGCCACCAGGCAGAAGCTGTTCGAGGCTTCCATGGAGCTGATCGGCGAGCGCGGCGCTGCGGGGGTCACGGTGGACGAGATTGCTGCGGCTGCAGGGGTTTCCAAGGGCACGGTGTACTACAACTTCGGCAGCAAGTCGGACTTGATCGCCCAGTTGCTGCGCCATGGCGTGGACATCCTGCTGGCACGGCTGCTGAGCGTCAAGGACTCTTCCGCCGATCCGCTCACCGCCATGGACGAGATGATCGGACAGGCCATGGATTTCATGGCGGACTACCCTTCTTTTGCCCGCCTGTGGGTCAGCGAGAACTGGCGGACACCCAGCGAATGGCAGGACACCTTCGCCGAGCTGCGCGGGCGTCTGCTCGCCGTGATCGGGGCCGCGATCGACGGCGTGGCAGCGGTCTACCCGGTCGATCCCGGCGTCTCCCGGGGCAGCCTGGAGACCGCTATTTTCGGTGCGTGCTTTGTAGTGGGCCTGGACAGGCAGACGTACAACCCCGAACGGACCCGGGAACAAAGTATCGCCGCAATCATGGCGTCCATGCGTGGCTACGTGGTGAAGTAGCCCGAACTCAAGGATGATTGGTCACATGCGCCACATGGGTAACAGCGGCAGGATAGCCATCGGAGCGTTTCTGGCCGCCGTAGCGTTGCTGGTCCTGACCGGCGTCACCTTGCACGAGGCGGTGCTCATGTGGTTCCTGGCCGCTGCGGCCGCCGCCTACGTGGCCTGCGTGGCCGAGGTAGTCATCCGCCGTCGGCACAAGACCCTCGCGGCCAGTGGAGTCGGCAGTGTCCTCCTCCTCGCTTTCGGCATCGCCTTCCTGCGGCAGTGGGGACTCGCCTTCAACCCGGATCCGGGCGCCATGTCCGCGCCGGTGAAAACGGCCCATCCGGACCTCTACTTCTACCTCGCAGCAGCATCAGGCGCGGCCACCCTGCTGCTGCTGTTCGCCGGGACCGTCCTGCCCAGCAGGGGCGGGACCGCCCGCGCCTACCCCTCCCGCCGTCCAGCGTCGGCCACTCGCTCTGCAGCCAGGGGGGCATCCTCGCGCGGCACGTCCTCCCGGGGTGCAGCTGCCAGAGTTCCGTCCGCCAGGGCGCCCGGGTCCAGTACAGCACCCCGGGCAGCACCCCGGCCCGCAGCCAGGGTGCCTGCCGTCAAGCCATCTCCGGCGAAGCCGCCTGCCCCCTCTCCGGCCCGTCCGCCGGCAAGGACGTCCACCCGCCGCTGAGTGCGCCACGTCAGACGCCGGGGCCGCAGCACCGCCGTCGCGACTCCGCCCAGCAGCAGCACTCCGCCCAGCACCTCCGCCGTTGACGGCACCTCCCCCAGCACCAGCCAGGCCGCCGTCATACCGACAACGGGGACCAGCAGTGTGAACGGGACGACGGCGGAGGACGGGTAGAGCGCGAGCAGCCGGTTCCAGATCCCGTATCCCACCAGGGAACCGAAGACGGCGGTGTACAGGGCACTCACCACGGTGACGGGCTGCAGCTCGGCCAGCGCCCCGGATAGCGCCGCCGGGCCGTCCAGCAGAAGTGAGAGTCCCAGCAACGGGAGCGGCACGACGGCCCCGGACCAGACCACAAGCCCCAACCCGGAGGCGGCCTTCGCCTTCCGGGCCACGATGTTCCCCGCGGCCCAGGACAAAGCGGCGGCCAGCACGATCAGAAGCGGCAGCACCGGCGCAACCAGGCTTCGCCCGACGGCCACAACGGCCAGGCCGGCCACGCCCAGGACGACGCCGGCAAACTGCAGCCGGCTCGGCCGTTCACCGAGCACGCCTGCGGCCAGCAGCACGGTCAGAAGGACCTGTGCCTGCAGGACCAGGGAGGCGAGGCCGGCCGGCATGCCGAGCGCCATGGCCAGGTACAGGAGACCGAACTGGCCGGCGCTCATGAAGAGTCCGACGCCGACGATCGCCTTCCAGCTCACATCCGGCTTCCGGATGAAGAAGATGCACGGGAGCACCACGAGCGTGAACCGCATGGCGACGAACAGCAGCGGAGGCATCTCCGCACCATCCGGGTGCAGGCCAAGGTCGATCGCGACGAAGTTCAGGCCCCACAGCACGGCAACGAGCAGGGCCAGGGCAGAATGACGAGGGTTCACAGTGCCACTGTGCCGGTTTCAGCCGCGCCGCGCCGCTGTCCAGGGGCCCCGGCCCCCGTCAGGCCGGAACGGCCGGGACTTCGGAACAGCTCGTCAGAGATTGCGAGGCCTGTCGCCGCGGGGCTGATCACCCTGCGGCCTGTGCGTGCCAGGCCCTCCCTCGACATGGTTCCTCGCGCCGCGGTCCCGGCGCAGTTCCTCACCGCCAGACCCTTCGCGGGGCATTTCGTTCCTTGACTGGTTCTCGCCGCCTTTGGTGGTCGCCACGTCAGGATCCAGTTCGTCAGCCTTCCGCCGTTTCTCCTCTATATCGGCGCGGACACTCTCGGCCTCTTGCTGCGTGCCCCGGGCCTGCTCGCGCAGACGCTCGGATTCGACTTCCGCCTGTTTCGCGTCGGCTTCGGCGCGCAGCGCTTTCGCCTCACGCTCCTTGGCGCCGAGCTCGTCGGCTTTGGCTTGCTCACGCATCTCCACTGCCCGGTTCCGGTTCGCGTCCACCTTGCGCTTGCGGCTGAGAACGACTGCCACCGCGATGATCGCCAGCACGACGATGACGCCGATGATGATTCCTATGAGCTGCCCAGAATCCACGATGATCCACCTTTTCTCTCGAACCTTGTAGTCGATGAGTAGACAGCATCAGTAAACCGCAGAAACGGTCCGGTGACCATGGATCGGGCGGCACGGGAAACCGCCGGTGAGGAGCTATTTGGCCCGGGGAACCTTAAAGTGCGTAAGCCGCGCGTCCTGGCCATCGAGCTCGGCCCAGGTCTTCTCCGTCTCCATCACGGTCAGGCCGCTCGTGGGGTAATGCGTGGCCGCGTCCATATAGGCATCATGGTTCGAATCCCGGGAAGCAAGGTGCATCGCCAGGTCCTGCACGCCCGGCATGTGCGCAATGACCATCAGAGTGGTGACCGTGTCCGGAACGTGGTTGATAACGGTCAGCATCCGCTGCGCGGAAGCGGAGTAAAGCCCGTCCTCGAGTTTCGGCGTCGGGGCCTTGTCGCCGAGTTCACTGCACACCCACGTGCAGGTCTGCCGGGTCCGCAGCGCACTGGAGCAAAGAATGAAATCAGGGACCACATGGTGCTTGATCAGCCATTTTCCGGCCACCGGCGCGTCCCGGTGTCCACGCTCTTCCAGGGGCCGCTCGTGGTCCGCAACGCCCCCGGGCCAGTCGGCCTTGGCATGGCGCATTATCACCAGCCGTTTGATGTGATGGGCGCTCATGTCCCAATCCTAGTGGGGCCGCGATTCGACCCGCGCGCAATACCTCCGCCCGCTGCCGCTGGCTGCGGCAGCAACGGAAAGCGCTGGCACGAGGAAGGTCCGGGCAAGAGCTGTCCTTCCCGTTGCCCCGGAATCCCAGCAAGCGGACTATAGATCCATGAGCGCAAGAAAATTTGGACCCGTGGGCGACGATGCAGGCGCCCTTGTCCGGTTCGGCGAGGCCATGACGGCCCGGACAATTCTCGATGCAACGGCAACCGGGGAAGGTTTCTCCATCGTTGAGCACTTACTCGAAGCACGCGAACTCGCGGCACCACTTCACCTGCACAGTCGCGAGGACGAGTTCACGGTCGTCACCAACGGTCGAATCGGCTTCCTCCTCGGCGAGGAGGTCTTTGAGGCCGGTCCGGGCGAGCTGGTCCGAAAGCCGAGGGACCAATGGCATACCTTTTGGAATGCCGGAGATGAGCAGGCACGGGTGCTCGAAATTATCTCGCCGGCAGGGTTCGAGAAGTACTTCGACGAGATCGGCGCGTTCTTTCCGGACGGTTCACCGCCAGACCTCGAAGGTATGGCTGACGCTTCCCGGAGGTACGGTCTCCAGATGGATTTCAGTTCCCTGCCCCGACTCATCGAGCGGTTCGGTTTGACGCGTCCGTTGGAAATGGACGCGGAGCCGCCGGGTTAACGCACAAAGCGACATGCCGCCGGAGTGCCGGAACGCCGGCCGAGGAGCGAACGCTGAGACACGGCGGAATGCCGCTTAGTGCGTGGAGCTGAAACTAGATCGAGTATTCCGGAGCGGCCCAGACGACAACTTCGGGGTGCTCGTAGAAGCGGTAGCCCTGGCCACGCACCGTGCGCACGGTGTTCGCGAGCCGGCCAAGCTTTGAGCGCAGGCGGCGGATGTGTACGTCGATGGTGCGCTCGTTGGGCACTTCTTCGGCATTGCGCCACAGTCCTTCGAGCAACTCGTCGCGACCCACCGTGCGGGTGCCGTTTTCCACCAGGTAGTTCAGGAGCTCGAATTCCTTGAAGGTGAGGTTCAGGGATTCACCGTCGAGGTGGACCTCACGGCGGGCAAGGTCGATGAGGACACCGGAAGGACGCGGATCTTGCGGCTGCTGGAGCCGGGCCGTCTCAGCACGCTGGCGCGCACCGGCGGTCGGGTCGCCGAAGGTGGAACGGACAACGTCGAGAGCCGAGCCCTGTGCGCTGGCCGGCGCGACGGCGACGGCGGCGTAGCTTTCCGCACCGGAAACGAGGGACTGGGCGTAGGCCCTGATTTCCTGGGCGAGCTTGGCAATGGAGGTGCCTGCAGCCGCCGCGGTTTCCTCATCAATGCCCATGTAGAGCACGAAGCCGCGAGCCACGTTGTCGCTCGTGGCGGGCCGGACAGGGCCGGACGTTCCGTCAGGTGCGATTACCGGGGCGAAAGCCGTGGCCGGGGCTGCAGGGACAGCGCGGAGCTGGCCATACGAATTGGGGTTGTAGCCCTCTGCCACGTAGCCCGGGGCGGGGAAGCTGCTGCCGGGGCCGGCAGGGGCGAAGGAGGGACGCCCGCCACCGAATCCCTGGCGGATTCCGGAGGCCTGACCGGCCTTGCTGGCGTTACGGACGGAGATGTGGACGTATCCGGATGCAACTGACATGAATGCTTACCTCAATGTGAATGGCCGTCATCGCGGCTCGAATGCTACTTTTCCCCGCAATGAAATTGGGGA
>JAODMA010000164.1 GCA_025464545.1 Arthrobacter sp.
CCCGCGTCGGTCCCCGCTCCGGGGACGACGCAGGGGAGGAGGGCAAATGAGCCTCCTCACCCCGGAATGGACGGGACTGTTCTACCTGGCCGCGGCCGTCTGTTTCATCCTCGCGCTGAAGGGCCTCAGCTCACCGCGCACCGCCCGCCGGGGCAACGCCATCGGCGCCGCGGGCGCCGCCGTGGCCGTGGCCACCGTCTTCGTCTCCGCGAAGCTGGATAACATCCCGCTCATCCTGGCCGCCATCGCCGTCGGTTCTGCCGTGGCCGTGCCGGTGGCCCGGCGCGTGCAGATGACCCAGATGCCGCAGCTGGTCGCGCTGTTCAACGGTGTCGGCGGCGGGGCCGCCGCCCTCGTCGCGGTGCTCGAACTCAGCCACGGCGAGAGCCCCTGGGTCCGCCTCGCGGTGGTCTTCACCATGCTGGTCGGGGCGGTGTCCTTTGCCGGTTCCGCGGTGACCGTGGGCAAGCTGCAGGAACTGATCAGCACCCGCCCACTGCTCTTTCCCGGCATGCCCATGGTGATGGCCGGAGCCGTGGCCGGCGCCATCACCTCCGGCGTCCTGGTGATCCTCACCGGTTCGGCGGGCTGGGCCTTGGCGTTGCTGGTGCTGGGACTCGCCGCCGGGCTGCTCCTGGTCCTGCCTGTCGGCGGCGCCGACGTGCCGATCGTGATCTCACTGCTCAACGCCTTCACCGGGCTGGCGGTGGCGGCCTCCGGGATCGTGCTGGGCAATGTGCTTTTGCTGGTAGCCGGGACGCTGGTCGGTGCCAGCGGCACCATCCTGACCAAAGTGATGGCCTCGGCAATGGGCCGGGGCGTGGGTGGCATCATGTTCGGGGCATTCCGGGGCGGATCGACGGCCGGTTCGACCGTGCAGAGCGACCGTCCGGTGCGCTCCTCCTCCCCGGAAGACGTGGCCGTCCAGCTCGGCTACGCCCAGCGCGTGGTGATCGTCCCCGGCTACGGCCTCGCCGTGGCCCAGGGCCAGCACACGATCGCCGAACTCGCGACCGCACTCCAAGCCCGCGGGATCGAGGTGGTCTTCGCGATCCATCCCGTGGCCGGACGCATGCCAGGGCACATGAACGTGCTGCTTGCCGAAGCGAACGTGCCTTACGAGGCACTCCGGGAGCTGGAGGAAATCAACCCGGAATTCCCGACCACCGACATCGCCCTCGTGGTGGGTGCCAATGACGTGGTCAATCCTGCGGCCAAATCCACTCCGGGGGCTCCCATCTACGGGATGCCGATCCTTGAGGTGGCCCAGGCCGGGCAGGTGGTGTTCCTCAAGCGCTCGATGCGGCCGGGATTCGCGGGGATCGAGAACGAACTGCTGCATGACCCGAAGACCACGCTCCTCTTCGGGGATGCGAAAGACTCGCTGACCAAGGTCCTCGGCGCAGTGAAGGCCCTCTAGCAGGCGGCTCCACTCAAAACCCGGCTCCACTCAGAACCCGGCCGGCTCAGAACCCGGCCGGCTCAGAACAGGGTCGGCAGGGCGGCGGAGGCTGCCCCGCCGCCGTGCTGCCGGGAGAAGCCCGCCGTCTCGGGGATGCTCCCGGCCGGGTACTGGGCTTCCTCTTCGCGGGGATCAGCGGGTATTTGATTGCCGTTGAGGTCGCGGTGGCTGAAGCCGTGCGAGCCGGAGAAACCGTGCCGGGCCTTGAAGAAGCGGATCCGGCCGGCGAGCCAGGCCCGGTACTCCTTCGAGGCATAGGAACCGCCGCCGTAGAGGCGCCGGTATTTGCCGGCGAGCTGCGGGTGCTCCCGTGCGATCCACTGCATGAACCATTCGCGCGTTCCCGGCTTGAGATACAGCGCACCGGCGGTGACACCGGTGGCACCGGCCGTCGCGAGGGAGCCGAACAAGGAATCCAGCGCCTCGTCGCCATCCGAGAGCCACGGCAGTATGGGCATGGCCATGACCCCGCACGGCAGCCCCGCGTCGCGCAGCCGGGAGATGAGCTTCAGCCGGGCCCGCGGCCCGGGGGTGCCGGGTTCCACGGCTTCCGACAGATGCTCGTCGGTCATCGCGAGCGAGATGCCCACGCCCACCGGGACCTGGGCGGCGGCATGCTTGAGGAGCGGGATGTCCCGGGCGAGGAGGGTGCCCTTGGTCAGGATGGACAGGGGAGTACCGGAATCGGCGAGGGCGCCGATGATGCCGGGCATCAGCTGGTAGCGGCCCTCGGCCCGCTGATAGGGATCGGTGTTGGTGCCGAGGGCTACGTGCTGGCGACCCCAGGAAGGTTTCGCCAGTTCCCTGCGCAGGACTTCCGCGGCGTTGATCTTGACCACCACCTGGCTGTCAAAGTCCAGGCCCGCGTCGAAGTCCAAATAGGTATGGCTCTTGCGGGCAAAGCAGTAGACGCAGGCATGGCTGCAGCCGCGGTACGGGTTGATGGTCCACTCGAACGGCATCCGGGAACCGGCGACCACCTTGTTGAGCACCGATTTTGCGGTGACCTCATGGAAAGTGACCCCGGCAAACTCAGGGGTGGACACGGAACGTACAAGCCCCAGCAGCGGCAGCAGTGCATCGGTGACCGGGGCAGCCGCGGATCCAGTGCCTCCGGTGCCAGCCGGGGCCGCTTCGGGGCCGGCCCCGGACCCGCGGGCCGGTTTAGGGCCGGGCAGTTTTGAGCTGGCGGGGGTGAGTGCTTGTGCGTCCCATCTCATGCATACATTCGAATGTATGTTCGAGTTTAAGTCAAGCATCGCGGCCGGTGATTCAGCGCCGTCCCTCCCGGTGGACCGCCCCTTCTGACCGCCGCCCGCTCACGGCCGCGCATCACCGCGTCAAGGGACCCCGGACGTAGTCGAGCAGTTCCCAGACAACCTCTACCGCTGCGCTGACACTGGACTCGCCGGCCTCGACGGTGAGCGAATCCACCGCGACGGCGCGCTGCATCCTGGCTACCGGGATGGGAGCCGAAATTTCCGGCCGCTGAGCGACTGAGAGCACCTTGCCCAAGCGGGCTCCGGCGAGGGATGCCAGGTGCTCCGCCGCGGCGAGGGCGTCTGCCCACGCGGCCTCCCGGGCGCGGGCCGTGACAGCGGCGGGATCCGCGAAGCCGAGTTCCAGCCCGTTGAGCCGGACATCATTGCCGCCAGCCGCGACGGCTTCGGCGATGATCCTGGCGGACGCAGCCAGCTCCCGGATCCGGACACTGAGCACGCACGAGGCCAGATAGCCGGAGACGGTCTGTCCCCGGCCTTCCTGCCAGTTGACTTCAGCCCGGACATTGAGCCCGGACGTGCTGATGTCCCTGCTGTCCACACCTCTGTCCCGGAGCGCCGACGTGATCGCGGCCGAGACGTCTCCGGCCTGCCCGTACGCGTCGCCGACGTTTTCGCGGCGGCATTCGACGCCGACCAAAAGGGTGAGCAGGTCCGGTGCCGCGTCAGCGCTGCCAGCGCCACTGACCGAAATACTCCTCGGGCTCTCTGTCATCTCATGCCTCATTCCGCTTGTGGGATGCAGCGCTCCGCCTGCCGCGCCGTGCCGTGGTTGGTGTTGCAGACCTCGGGTCCGGATAGCCGCCGGCCCGCAGCCCGGCGTGCCGCTCGAAGACGTTGGCCGAGCCGGGGTTGCCCGTGCGCCAGACGGACCAGCCGGCCGCCAGGAAATACAGCGGCAGGAAGGGCAGGCCGAAGCAGCAGGCGTACTGCGTGCTGTGACGCTCCTCGTGCCGCAGCAGGACCGGGTCAGCCAGCGCCCGCTCCGGTCCGACGCGGAAGAGCACCACATTGCCGACCGCGAAGGCCCCCGCAAACGGCAGGCGCCAGCGGTAGCCCGTGGCGATCAGCAGGCCGCGGGGACCGCGGCGGACCGGGGTGCCCGCAGAGGCGGCGAGGAGCAGACCCAGCGGGGTCGACCCGTTCAGCACGTTCGCGATCTGCCGCAGCCGTTGTCCGGACTTCATGGGGCCATGCTAGCCGGGGAGACCGGCCCTGTGGGAAGTCCGCCGAAGCCACGTTCCGTTCGGGCGCCGGGGTGCCTTCAACTAGACTGGAGGGGAGCGCCCGCCGGACGGATTCCGGCGAGCCCTGCCCTTTGTCAAAGACCAGCGTCAGAACACTTAACATGGCGCCGTGCCGTTGGCATGAACCGACTCGTAGCTAAGAACAGTAGATGACTGAAACTTTGCCGGGCGCCGCCATCCC
>JAODMA010000080.1 GCA_025464545.1 Arthrobacter sp.
GAGTATTCCCGGAACGCCGCGCGGAGGAACTTCACGCTCGCCGAGTTGAAGTCTGCCATGCGCGGCATCGAGTTCCGTGCCAGCGAGGCGTTTATCGACGAGATCCCGGCCGCTTACCAACCCATTGACCAGATCATGCGGGACGCCGAGGATCTCGTCACGATACGGCACAAGCTCCGGCAGCTCGTCAATGTCAAAGGCAACTGACGGTTCCCAGACCCCGGGTACGGGCCCGAATGTGACGCTCCGTGAACCCCCGTGACCCCCGGTTTCCGGACCATTGAACCTCGTTTGTGACACTCCCTATGTTGAACCCATGACAACCAGAAAAAGCCCCTCCGGCATTCAGCGCCGGACGTCCCGGGGGCGATGTCGCCGGAGCTGACCACCCGCCCGGCCTCCCCGCCTTTCCGAGAACAGGACTTCACCATGTCATCAACGCCTGAGAACCCCGCCCCGCAGAACCCGCAACCCACAACCGGCACCACCCGGATCGTCGCCGGCGGGCCCGGCAAGCCAAAACGCAAGCGCACCCTCGAGATCAGCCTCGCCGCCGGACTTGCCCTGCTGATAGGCGCGGGCGCCGCGGTGGCGTCCACCGTCTCCCGCACCAACGCTGATGCCGCCGCTCCGGCCGCAGTCGCAGCGGCCCCCGCCACGGAACTCAAACTCGGCTACTTCGGCAACATCACCCACGCCCCGGCGCTGGTGGGTGTCAGCCAGGGCCTGATCGCCAAGAACCTCGGCGACACGAAGCTCAGCACCCAGGTCTTCAATGCCGGCCCGGCCGCCATCGAGGCCCTGAACGCAGGCGCCATCGACGCCACCTACATTGGCCCCAACCCGGCGATCAATTCGTACGTCAAGAGCAAGGGCGAGTCTGTCAACATCATCGCCGGCGCCGCGTCCGGTGGTGCCCAGCTGGTAGTGAAGCCGGAGATCTCTTCGGCCGCCGACCTCAGGGGCAAGAAGCTGGCGAGCCCGCAGCTCGGCGGCACCCAGGACGTGGCCCTGCGTGCGTGGCTCGGCAAACAGGGGTACAAGACCTCCACCGACGGCAGCGGCGAGGTCGCCATCAACCCCACCGAAAACGCCCAGACCCTGAAACTGTTCCAGGACGGCAAGCTTGACGGTGCGTGGCTGCCGGAACCGTGGGCGTCCCGGCTGGTCCTTCAGGCCGGCGCGAAGGTTCTCGTCGACGAAAGCGACCTGTGGGATAAAGGCGAGTTCATCACTACGGTCCTGATCGTCAACAAGAAGTTCGCGGCAGAGCATCCCGACACCGTCAAGGCGCTGCTGAAGGGCCACACCGAGTCCGTGGACTGGCTCAATGCTGCCCCCGCCGCGGACAAGGCCACAACGCTCAACGCCGCACTCAAGGAGTCTGCCGGAGCCGCCCTGCCGGCGGAGGTGATTGACCGTTCGCTCAAGAACATCGTCTTCACAGTTGATCCGCTCGCCGGGACGTACCAGAAACTGCTTCAGGACGGTGTGGACGCCGGCACCACCAGCCAGGCCGATATCAACGGCATCTTTGACCTCACGGCACTGAACAGCGTCTTGAGCGAAGCCTCCTCGGGGAACAAGATTTCCGCGCAGGGACTCGGCAAGGACTAGTCCGCGCCCCTCCACCCCGCCTAAAAAGTAAGGACGTGACCATGCCAGTCGTACTGGAAAACCTGGGCAAGCGCTTCGGCGACGGCGCCCCGGTGCTGGACGACGTCAATGCCACCATCGGGCAGGGCGAATTCGTCGCCCTGCTCGGTGCGTCCGGCTGCGGCAAGTCCACCCTGCTGAACATCATGGCCGGGTTGGAGGCCCCGACGTCGGGAGCCCTGGAGGTGCCGAGCGACGGCGCTGCCTTCATGTTCCAGGACGCGGCGCTTTTCCCATGGTTGACGGCCCGGGAAAACATCGAACTGGCCCTGAAGCTGCGCGGCGTCGGGAAAGCCGACCGCCGGGTGAAATCCGATGAGCTCCTCGAGCTCGTGCATCTGGACGGGGCGGGGGACAAGCGCCCGCATGAGCTTTCCGGCGGGATGCGCCAGCGCGTTGCATTGGCCCGGTCGCTGGCGCAGGACCGGCAGCTGCTGCTCATGGACGAGCCCTTCGCGGCCCTGGACGCGATCACCCGCGACCTGCTTCATGATGAGCTGGAGCGGATCTGGAAGGAAACCGGCCGCACCATCGTTTTCGTCACGCACAATGTTCGTGAAGCCGTGAGGCTCGGGCAGCGCGTGCTGCTGCTCTCCTCCCGTCCCGGCCGTGTAGTGCAGGAATGGCATGTCAGCGAAGAACACCGGACCGACGCCGGCCTGGCCGGCCAGCTCACGGGTGTCATCACCGCCCGGCTTCGCGAGGAGATCCGCCGCCATGCCAAATAAGTCCCTCTTCTCCGCCGCGGCCGATGCCGTCCCGGACCCCGCCCGCGACGACGCCTCGCCCAGGGCGGCGTCCGTCACCGCGGCGCTGACCCGCTCCTCCACCGGCAAGGCCGACCTTCGCGAACTCGAGTCCGGGCTGGACTCGCTGCAGTCCGGCGCCGCCAGCAAGGCCCGCATCGACTGGAGCCGCATCCTGCTCCCGGTCGCGGCCCTTGCGGTGCTGCTGATCGTTTGGCAGCTCTACGTGTCGCTGGGCTTTAAGCGGCGCGACCTGGTTCCCGGCCCGCTCGATGTGCTCGGCCAGCTGGGCACGCTCTGGGGTGAGGGGAAGCTGCAGGAAGCCGTCTGGACCTCGCTGCAGCGCGGGCTTGTGGGCTTCCTGATCAGCGTGGCCATTGCAACACCCGTGGGACTCCTCCTGGCGCAGGTGGCCCCGTTGCGCCGGGCATTCGGGCCGCTGATCTCCGGGCTCCAGGTGCTGCCGTCCGTGGCCTGGGTGCCGGCCGCCATCATCTGGTTCGGCCTCACGGACGCGACGGTGTACTTCGTGGTGTTCATGGGCGCCATCCCCTCGATCATCAACGGCCTGATCTCGGGCGTGGACCAGATCCCGCCGCAGTACCGCAGCGTCGGCACGGTCCTGGGCGCCTCCCGCCTGCAACTGGCCCTGCAGATCATCCTCCCGGCGGCACTCCCCGGTTACCTCAGCGGCCTCAAGCAGGGCTGGGCCTTCTCCTGGCGCTCCCTCATGGCTGCGGAAATCATCGCCGTGGGCGGCACCATCGGCTTCGGTCTCGGCTCACTGCTGGACCAGGGCCGCGTGCTGTCGGACATGACGGTGGTGATGGCGGCAATCCTGCTGATCCTCGCCGTCGGCATCCTGATCGAACTGCTCGTCTTCGCACCGATCGAAAAGCGCCTGCTCCGCCGCCGGGGCCTCCTGGCCGGCAGCACCCGCTAGCCGCCGGCTCTCTCACCAGGGGGAATCCCGCGGCCCTGGCCGGGTACTGCCCGTCACAGTGCCCGCCGCGTCACCGTGTCCGCGTCGTGGCGGTCCCTCGACGGCTGGACGAGAGAGCCAAGCCGAGGGCGATCATGCCAACGCCCAGAACCAGGTGCAGCCAGTTGTCCGCATTGTTCACCGGGACGAAGTTGGCCGGAGAATTGTGGTCAATCAGGAGGCCGTACAGCCACAGCACAAGGTAGATGGCACCTCCGCCGATCAGGTAGTTACGGGCCCGGCCTGGTGTCCGGCCGAGCAGCAACCCCGCCACCCCGAACAGCAGGTGGACGATGTTGTGCAGGATGGAGACCTGGAAGACGCCGAGCAGCAAGGCCTGCGACATATGCCCGGCCCCGCCGAGCGCCTCATAGTTGGCCGTGATCCCCGGGATGAAACCCAGGATGCCTACCAGCACGAATACTGCTCCAACCGCTTGTGCCGCCTTCTGAATGGCGGTGCTACCTGCCGCGGGGCGGCTTGCCGTTGTCATAGTTATCTCCATTTCGGTAGCGGGCCTCAGGTCCGCGAGCGGAGCCCGACGTCGCTTTTGGTGGCAAGGGCCGCGCGGGATGCCCGACCTGCCTAGATAATAAGACTGCTTACTAGCAATTTCCAGAGCCGAAGGTCCCTCCAACAGCATGCAGGCCATCGGCACTCGAACGAGGACGAGAGGAAGGAACATCCATGTCGATAACAGCCGTAGCCGACGGTGTGCACCTCATTTCGGAGGCACACGTCAATTTCTATCTTGTGGAAAGTGATGAGGGAGTGACGGTGGTTGATTCCGGGCTCCCGGCCATGTGGGGAACGCTCCTCGATGCGCTGCGGAGCCTGGGACGCCGGCTGGACGACGTCCAGGCGGTGGTGCTGACCCATGCCCACTTCGACCATCTCGGATTGGCTCGAAGGCTCCGCACGGACCACCAGGTGCCAGTCTGGGTGCACCCCGACGATGCCTACATTGCCCGGCACCCGTACCGCTACCGTCACGAGAGATCACGGTTGGTGTTTTCGCTGAGCCACCCGTCCGGCTTGCCGGTGCTCGCCAAGATGGCCCGGGCGGGGGCCCTCCGGGTGCGCGGACTGGAAGATCTGAGCTATTTCCCGGGCGAGGGTCCACTGCCCGTCCCAGGGCGACCGGAGGTCGTGTTCTCGCCGGGGCACACGAGCGGCCATTGCGCGTTGTTCCTTCGCGGCCGCGGCGTTCTGTTCAGCGGCGACGCCCTGGTGACCCTCGATCCCTACACCGGACGCACCGGGCCCCGGATCGTGGCAGGGGCCGCCACCGCCGACAGCGGCCAAAACCTGGAGTCCCTTACCGCGCTGGAGCGGACCGGGGCGGGGTTGGTGCTACCCGGACACGGTGATCCCTGGACCCGCGGCATTGAGGAGGCCGTTGCTATCGCGCGGGACCATGGACCCGCATAGCCAGGACGCAGGCGGGACCTATCAAGCCGGTCCCGCCTGCCGTCGTGCGGGTTATGCCACGAGGCGTTCTGGCTAGGACCCGGTTTGGTCGAAGGCGCGCTTAGCTGCCGCCTGGGCATCGGCCAGCGCTTTCTCCGCGGTCTTTTCGCCGAGCAGGGCTGAGGCCACCGCGTTCTTCAGTTCGGTCTTGATCGCCTGGCCGGCCGGAGATGCTCCGAGGGACTTCCCGGTGGGCAGGACGTCGTAGAACGTGGCGATCGTTTCGTCGAAACCGGCGTTGCCGCTGGGCTTGACGAACTTGTCCCGGATCAGCTTGTCCGCCGACGGGGACCCGGTGAAGAGCCCGGT
>JAODMA010000083.1 GCA_025464545.1 Arthrobacter sp.
GCCCATGTCCGCCGGGGCAAGTTTGTGGGCGTGGAAACGTGATGTGTCCATTGCCCGAGGAAAAGGATGCGGCCGCGGTCAGGAGCGCATAACTCTTCGGTAAAGGCCCGCCGCACAACCGCGCGCGGCGGGCCGCACTGTCTATCCTGACGGTCGGAATCTGCAGCATCGAACTGCAGTCCGGTGTCGAGGGGGCCAAGGGTGCCGTATACCAGCAACTTCTCACTGGCCCGGGGGGACGCACGGTGGCCGGGGACTTCGAGATCATCGAAGCGCGCCCGGGAGCTGAGATCCAGTATCAGGTCATTGTTGGCCAAACCCGGCCACGAGGTGGCTACTACCTGAGCACCCAAGGCCACCGCACGCGGGTCCGTTTTGCACTGGAGTGCGAACCGAAAGGGATCCTGGACCGGTTGAGGAACCCACTCCGTCGGGCGATGAAAGCGGAAGTCTGCCAGCTGGAACGTCTCAAAGCAGTGCTGGAAGACATGCCGCACCAAGAATAGACGTTCCGGGCGCGCTATCCCGGCGACGTGTTTCGGCGGGCGTCGCGGGCGGGATAGCGGGCGTCATACAGGCCGCCGGCGTCCCGGCCGGCACGGGATACGGTATTTTTGATCTGTGTTGATCTCAGACCGCGACATTCGTGCCGAAGTAGACTCCCAGCGGATAGTGCTGGAGCCGTTCGACCCTGCCATGGTTCAGCCATCGTCGGTGGACGTCCGGATCGATAGGTTTTTCCGGCTTTTCGACAATCACAAGTACGCCCACATCGATCCGGCGGAGGACCAGCCCGAGCTGACCCGTCTCGTGGAGGTGGAGGCCGGAGAACCGTTCATCCTTCATCCGGGGGAGTTCGTCCTCGGTTCCACCTACGAGACCGTGACACTGCCGGACGACATCGCCGCCCGGCTGGAGGGCAAGTCCTCGCTGGGCCGGTTGGGATTGCTCACGCACTCCACGGCGGGCTTCATCGATCCCGGATTCTCCGGGCACGTCACGCTGGAGCTGTCCAACATGGCCACGCTGCCCATCAAACTGTGGCCGGGCATGAAGATCGGCCAGCTGTGCTTCTTCCGGCTCAGTTCGGCCGCCGAGTTCCCCTACGGTTCCGGCGAATACGGCAATCGTTACCAGGGGCAGCGGGGCCCCACGGCGAGTCGCAGCCACCTGAATTTCCACCGCACGGAGATCTGACCCCGCACGTTCGCTCGGAACGCAGGGCCTGGCGGCCGCTAGATTCCGCCCGCCGTGCGTACGGCCGGAGGACTGGCCGGGCGGCGCATTATTGCAACGACGGGTTCCACGAACTTGGCTGCGAGCGGGCCAGTGATGGCCATAATCAGCACGTAGGCAGTGGCGAGGGCCGCGAGCTCCTGGGGGACCACGCCGGAGGCGACGGCCAACCCGGCGATGACTATCGAAAATTCGCCGCGTGCGATCAGGGCGGCGCCAGCGCGGAAGCGGCCCGGCACCCCGATCCCGGCCCGTTTGGCCGCCCAGATCCCGGTGAGCAGTTTGGTCGCGGCTGTTACGAGTGCCAGCAGCAGGGCCCAGCCCAGGACCGGCGGGACGGTCGCGGGGTCCGTGTTGAGGCCGAACACCACGAAGAAAATGGCCGCGAAGAGATCCCTCAACGGCTCCAGGATGCGGGTCGCACTGTGCGCGGTGGCGCCGGAAATGGCTATCCCCAGCATGAAGGCCCCAACGGCTGCGGACACCTGCATGGCGGCGGCGAGCCCGGCCACAAGCAGGGCGGCACCGAGCAGGTTGAGCAGGAAGACTTCGGAGTTTTCGCTGTGCACCGCCTTGGACACATGATGCCCGTGCCGCAGGGCCACGAGCAGGACCACCGTGACGACCGCGAGCGAGATCCCCACCGTCTGCAGCCCGGTGACAAAGCTGACACCGGCCAGCGTAGCCGTCAGGACCGGCAGATAGACGGCCATGGCTAGATCCTCGAATACCAGGATGGACAGCACCACCGGCGTCTCGCGGTTACCGATCCGGCCCAGGTCCGTGATCACCTTCGCGGCGATTCCCGAGGACGAGATATAAGTGACACCGCCCATCACCATTGCCCCCACCAGGCCCCACCCCAGCAGGACGGCCAATGCGGCGCCGGGCAGGAAGTTGAGGACCAGGTCCAGAACACCGGCCTGCCACGATCGCCGCAGGCCCGTGACGAGCTCCGCCGCCGTATATTCCAGTCCGAGCATAAGCAGGAGCAGGATCACCCCGATCTCACTGGAGAGATGGGCGAACTCGTGCATCCCTTCGAGTTTGACGATCCCGCCGGCCCCGAAGAAAAGACCGCCCACGAGATAGAAGGGGATGGGTGACATTCCGATCCGCCCGGCCAGCCTCGCCAGCAGGCCAAGGCAAAAGACGACGGCCCCGAGTTCGATCAGGGTCAGAGCGATCGGATCCATGCCGCTTATCCGTTGCGCAGGATGCTGGCCGCTGTGTCCAGTCCTTCTTGCGTTCCCACCGCAACGAGCAGATCACCGGGATGCAGAACCAGGTCGGGGCCCGGGGAGGGGACGACCTCACCTTCCCGCATGATGGCCACGATGGATACGCCGCTGCGGGTCCGGATGCAGGCCTTGCCCATCGGCTGGTTGACAAACGGCGAGTCGACGGCGATGGAGAACTGGCGCGTGACGATTCCCGGAATCTCCCGGTGCTCTTCGGAAAGTTGCATGGCGAGGCGCTGCCCGCCCAGGAGGTTGCCCAGCGCGGCGGCTTCCTCGGCCGTCAGCGGGATGGACGCCTGGCAGGTGTCAGGGTCGTCCCACGTGGAGACGATCAGCTCGGTCTGGCCCTCGCGGTACTCGACCACGCCGATACGGCGTCCCGAGGCGGTCATGAAGTCCTTGCGCCGGCCAAGACCGGGGAGGTCTGTCTCATCCACGTTCATGCTCCCAGCCTAGTGCGCGGCCGGTGGTTTTGGGGCAGCTTCACGCGGCGGGGACCACGGCGATCTCCGACTTCCCCGGCGGCTTGACCGGCAGCAACACCAGCAGGCCCGCGAGCAGCACCGCCATGATGCCGAGGATGCCCCAGCGCTGGGCTTCTCCGGGCGCCACCAGCGGGGCGGCGACGGTGATGCACAGGGTGAACAGGGCGGGAGCAAGGAAGCTGACGGCACGGCCGGTGGTGGCGTACAGGCCGAACAGTTCCCCGGACTCGCCGTGCGGTGCGAGCCGCGCGAGGTAGGCCCGAGAGGAGGACTGCGCCGGTCCGACGAACAGGCACAGGAACAGCCCGAACATCCAGAAGGTCGTGGTCCCGGCCCAGTCCATGCCAAAGAAGACATAGTTCCCGCCACCGAGGATGAGGATTACGGAGCCCGCGATCAGGAGACCGGTCAGGGAGCCGATAATGACGGCCTTCGGCCCCACCCTGTCGTCGAGGAAACCACCCATGATGGCGCCGACGGCAGCGACGACGTTGCCGAAGATGGCAAAGACTATGACCTCCTTGAGCTCGAAGCCGAAGGTGCCGGCAGCAATGATCCCGCCAAAGGTAAAAACTGCCGCCAGCCCGTCACGGAAGACGGCGCTCGCCAGCAGGAAGTAGATCGTGTGCGGACTGGTCTTGTAGATCGCCCTGATGCGCCGGATCAGCAGGCCATAGGACGCCAGGAAGCCCAGGCCCGTTCCCTGCCTGGTCCTTGGGACTTCCGGCACGGCGAACAGCACCGGGAGCGCGAAAACCAGCAACCACAGGGCCGAGAAGACTGCTACGAGGCGGATGTTTAATCCGTCCTCGGTGGAAGCGCCGAACCAGTCGAAGCTGGGCTGGACGAACAACTGCAACACGATCAGGAGTGCCACGATCCCCCCGAGGTACCCCATGCCCCAGCCAAAACCGCTGACCTTGCCGATGTTCTTAGGGGTGGAGATCTGGGCCAGCATGGCGTTGTAGTTCACCCCGGCGAACTCGAAGAACACATTTCCGAGTGCAATGAGCGTCACGCCAAGCAAGAGAAACTCCGGCCGCGGCAAAACAAAGAAGCACAGCGCGGTCAGGAGCGCGACGGCAGCCGTGTTGACTCCCAGCCACAGCTTGCGCCGGCCGCCGGTATCCGAACGCTGCCCGGTGACCGGCGCCAGCAGGGCAATGGCGGCGCCGGCGATGGCCAGCGCCCCGCCGAGGACCGCCGAGGCCTGGTCTTCCCCGCCGAAGGCGCTCGAGGTCAGGTAGACGGTGAAGACAAAGGTGGTCATGACGGCGTTGAAGGCCGCCGATCCCCAGTCCCAGGCCGCCCACGCGAGGATCCGACCCTTGGAAACCCCGCTTCCGGATTCGAGTTCCGAGGCAGGATGGATTGCCTCGGGGGCAGCAGCGGAGTTCA
>JAODMA010000127.1 GCA_025464545.1 Arthrobacter sp.
GAAAACTACATCAGAGTAGTTTTCCCGGGGCTCTCCGGGCGCCGGACGGGGCCCGGCCTGACCAAGCGGGCTAGTTGAAAACCGGGCCTTCGGTGCGGCTGCGCTTGATCTCGAAGAAGTACGGGAAGGACGCAAGGGCCACCGTGGCGTCCCAGATCCGGCCGGCATCCTCGCCCCGCGGAATGCGCGTCAGGACCGGGCCGAAGAAGGCGGTGCCGTTGAAGGCAACGACGGGGGTGCCGACGTCCTGGCCCACCAGGGAGATGCCGGCGTCGTGGCTGGTGCGGAGCTGCTGGTCGAATTCATCGCTCTGGCCGGCGGACGCGAGTTCCGCCGGAAGGCCGGCCTCGGCGAGGGACTTGGAGATGACCTCGGCGATGTCCGTGTTGCCTTCGTTGTGGATCTTGGTGCCCATGGCATCGTAGAGCGGCTTGATGTACTCGGCGCCGTGCTTTTCGGCGGCCGCAACGATGACCCGGACCGGCGCCCAGGCCTTGGCCAGAAATTCCTTGTATTGCTCCGGGAGCTCGTCGCGGCCCTCGTTCAATACGGCGAGGCTCATGACGTGCCACTCCGTCCTGATGTCGCGGACGCCTTCGACCTCGCCGATCCAGCGCGAAGTGACCCAGGCGAAGGGGCACATCGGGTCGAACCAGAAATCTGCTTTGTTGCTCGTGGTTTCAGGCACAGGTGTTCTCCTTGAGGAAGTCTGCGGGGGGAAAAAGCGCACCGGGCGCGTCAAAGATGACAGCGACCGGTGCGGCGGTTTTATTCCGGGTCAGGCGGATTTACGGCGCTTCATGTCGTGCGGGATCATCGTCGGCGGTGCCTTCTTGGAGACGACCTCTTCGGTAATGACCACGGTGGCAATGTCGTCGCGGCTGGGCAGGTCGAACATCACCGGCAGCAGCACTTCCTCGATGATGGCCCGGAGACCACGTGCGCCGGTGCCGCGCTCGAGGGCCTGGTCGGCTATGGTGTTGAGCGCCTCATCATCGAAGACCAGTTCGACGCCGTCGAGTTGGAACATCTTCTGGTACTGCTTCACGAGGGCGTTCTTGGGGGTGGACAGGATCTGGATCAGCGCCGATCGGTCCAGGTTGGAGACCGTGGTGATCACCGGAAGCCGGCCGATGAATTCCGGAATGAGGCCGAATTTCAGCAGGTCCTCGGGCATGACCTCGCCGTAGGAGTCCACGTTGTTCTTGGCCTCGTTGAGCGGCGCGCCGAAGCCGATGCCCTTGCGCCCGGAACGCGAACCGATGATCTCCTCGAGCCCGGCAAAGGCGCCGGCGACGATGAACAACACGTTCGTGGTGTCGATCTGGATGAATTCCTGGTGCGGGTGCTTGCGTCCGCCCTGCGGCGGAACGGAGGCGACGGTGCCTTCCAGGATTTTCAGCAGCGCCTGCTGCACACCCTCACCGGAGACGTCGCGGGTGATGGAGGGGTTTTCGCTTTTCCGTGAAATCTTGTCGATCTCGTCGATGTAGATGATGCCCTGTTCGGCCTTCTTGACGTCGTAGTCAGCGGCCTGGATGAGCTTCAGGAGGATGTTTTCGACGTCCTCGCCGACGTAGCCGGCCTCGGTGAGGGCCGTCGCGTCGGCGACCGCGAACGGAACGTTGAGGCGGCGGGCCAGCGTCTGGGCAAGGTACGTCTTGCCGCAGCCCGTGGGACCGATCAGGAGGATATTCGATTTGGCGATCTCGACGTCGTCGTGGTGACCGCCTTCGGCGAGGCTACCGCTCTTCGGTGCGTGCCCGGCCTGGATGCGCTTGTAGTGGTTGTAGACGGCGACCGCGAGCGAACGCTTTGCGGGTTCCTGGCCGATGACGTATTCCTGCAGGAAATCAAAGATTTCGCGGGGCTTGGGCAGCTCGAAGCTGCCCAGATCGGCGACTTCTGCGAGTTCTTCTTCAATGATCTCGTTACAGAGTTCAATGCACTCATCGCAGATATAGACGCCGGGCCCGGCAATGAGCTTCCGGACCTGCTTCTGGCTCTTCCCGCAGAAAGAACACTTCAGCAGATCCGTGCTCTCGCCAATCCGAGCCATATGTGAACCCCTTTAGTATCTTGCTGGTGCCTGTGACATGTTCCACTCTAGGTCACTTTAGGCCTGTTGGGTGGAAAGCCGACGCCGGTGCGGCCATTATGAATGAACCGCACCGGCGCCGGTAACCGGGTGTTGCCAGCCGGCTTGCTACCTGCTGATTGCCTGGGGCTTGATTTTACGGGAATCCAGCACCTGGTCGATCAGACCGTACTGCATTGCCTCCGCGGCGGTGAGGATCTTGTCACGCTCGATGTCGTTGTTGACCTGCTCCGGCGTCCGGCCGGAGTGCTTGGCCAGGGTGTCTTCGAGCCAGGACCGCATCCGCATGACCTCGGCGGCCTGGATCTCCAGGTCCGAGGCCTGCCCGCCCTGTCCCCCGGACAGTGACGGCTGGTGGATGAGCACGCGGGCGTTCGGCAGGGCCAGGCGCTTCCCCGGCGTTCCGGCTGCGAGGAGTACGGCGGCGGCACTGGCGGCCTGGCCGAGGCACACGGTCTGGATCTCCGGGCGGATGTACGTCATGGTGTCGTAGATCGCGGTCATGGCGGTGAAGGAGCCGCCCGGGGAGTTGATGTAGAGCGTGATGTCGCGATCCGGGTCGGTGGACTCGAGCACCAGCAGCTGGGCCATCACGTCGTCGGCCGAGGCGTCGTCAACCTGGACTCCGAGGAAGATGATGCGGTCCTCGAACAGCTTGGTGTACGGGTCCTGGCGCTTGAAGCCGTACGGGGTGCGCTCTTCGAACTGCGGCAGCACGTAGCGGCTGCTCGGCAGGTTACCGGCAGTCGAACCGAAGTTGTAGTTCATGTTCATTGCTCCTGAATTCATTGCTATCTACGTGCCGGTCAGTTCTCGGTGGCTGAGTCGCTGCCGGAGGCAGCACCGCTGCCGTTGCCGTTGGCGTTGGTTCCGCCGCCGCCGGCCACGGATCCTGCGTGCGCGGCGATCTTGTCGAAGAAGCCGTAGTCGAGGGCGTCCTTTGCGGTGAACCACTTGTCGCGGTCGTTGTCTTTGAGGATGGTGTCGACCGTCTGGCCGGTCTGCTCGGCAGTCAGTTCGGCCATGACCTTCTTCATGTGCAGGATCAGCTCGGCCTGGATCTTGATGTCGGAGGCAGTGCCGCCGATGCCGCCGGACGGCTGGTGCATCAGGATGCGGGCATTGGGGGTGGCGTAGCGCTTGCCCTTGGTGCCGGAGGAGAGCAGGAACTGCCCCATCGAGGCGGCGAGGCCCGTGGCAACCGTGACGACGTCGTTGGGGATGAACTGCATGGTGTCGTAGATGGCCATGCCGGCGGTGACCGAGCCGCCGGGTGAGTTGATGTAAAGGTAGATGTCCTTGTCGGGATTCTCCGCCGAGAGTAGGAGCAACTGGGAGCAGATCGCGTTGGCGTTCTCGTCACGGACCTCGGAGCCGAGCCAGATGATGCGCTCTTTCAGCAGGCGGTTGTAAATGTAGTTATCCTGGGCTGCCGGATCGACAGTAGCCATCCGGGGTGCCCCTGCTTGCTGTGACATATGTACTTACCTCTCGCTGGCGACGGTGACGCCACTGGACGACATCACTGAACTTTCCTACAGCGACACTAAC
>JAODMA010000173.1 GCA_025464545.1 Arthrobacter sp.
GGCCGGCGGATTTTCCGCCAGGGCCTTGAGCTGGTCAAGTGTGCCGGCTGCGACGGTCTGGCCCGCTCCGTTGACATTCGCGGCCGTGGCGCCACAGGCCTTAATCGCCGCCAGGACGTCTGCGGGGTCGCCGCCCACCACGGCGCTCATGCCGGTAGGGGCGGCCGCGGCCGCGGCGGCCATGCTGTTGGCGCGTTCGCGGACAAACGTCATGGCTTCGGTTTCGGTCAGGATCCCGGCCAGGGCCGAGGCCGTAATTTCTCCGACGGAGTGACCGGCGAGGATTACCGGCAGAGCGCTGAGTTCGACGTCGAACAGGGACTTGGCGGCCACCAGTCCGGCGGCGACGATGAGTGGCTGCGCGACGGCGGTGTCCTTGATGGTCTCTTCATCAGAGGTGGTGCCGTGGGCAATGAGGTCGATGCCTGCTATCTCGCTGAGCGAGGCCAGATGGCCTGCGACGGGTGGGAGTTCCAGCCAGGGGGCGAGAAAACCAGGGGTCTGGGAGCCCTGTCCAGGGCAGACGATTGCAAGCACGTATCCAGCTTTCCAAATTACTGCGGAATCATTGGTGTTTCCATGCACCAAGCTCGCAGGGTCAGTTTGTAGGAAGTCTACAACGGGTCAGGACGCGTTGCGGGAGGGTTGGCGTTCCGTGGCGGGCTTGGGTGGCGCCGAGAGTCGGCCGACCACGAGGGCTGTCTGCAGCACGAAGGCCTCCCGCGGGAGGAGCGGGTCCCAGCCGGTGACGTCACAGACCCGCTTGAGCCGGTAGCGCACGGTGTTGGCGTGGACGAAGAGTTCCCGGGCTGTGGCTTCGAGGGAGTGGCCCAGCTCTAGATAGGTGCCGAGGGTCTCCACCAGGCCGTTGGAGGCCGCCACCAGGGGGCGGTAAATGTTCTTCACCAGGGACCGCCGGGCGGCGTCGTCGCCCGAGATCACCCGTTCCGGCAGGAGGTCGTCGGCGGCCACCGGACGTGGGGCGGAGGGCCACGCTCGGGCTGCAGTCAGCCCGGCGAAGGCCGACTGTGCGGAACCGCTGGCCTCCAGCAGGGACCCCGCTTCGGCACCGTAGACCACCGGGCCGGGGGCGAACAGTTCGCTGAGCTTGAGATAGGCCGTCTCCCGGTCGTGGACGCCGCCGAGGATCAGGATCAGCCGGTCGCCCTGGATTCCCACCAGCGCGTCCTCGGCGAAGCGGCCGGCCGTGCGCCGGAGCTCGCTGACGTAGCTGGCGCTGGGCTCGGACGGGGAATTACCCACCATGACGGTGAAGCGCTCCTGCGCCTTCCAGCCCAGGGCGGCGATCCGCGACCGCAGGGCATCGGTGTTCTCACCGCGCAGGATGGCGTCAACAATGAGCGCCTCCAGCCGGGTGTCCCAGGAACCGCGGGACTCTGCTGCACGGGCGTAGACATCCGCGGCGGCGAAGGCAACCTCCCGTGAGTACCGCAGCACGGCCTCGCGCAGGGCGGATTGATCTGCCTCCGGGGCAATCACGGGGACCTGGTCCTCGACCACCTCCACCACGATCCGGATAAGTTGGAGCGCCTTCTGCAGACTGATGGAACGGGTCAGCTCGGTGGGTGCGGTGCCGAAGACGTCGGAAAGGATCCACGACGGCGAACTGGGACGTTCGTACCAGGTGACGAAAGCCGCGATGCCGTTCTGGGCCACCATGCCGAGGGCGGAACGCTCGTCAGAGTTCAGCCGGCTGTACCACGGCAGGGATTTCTCCAGCTGGCGCAATGTCGTGGTGGAGAGCTGGCCGACGCTGGCCCGCAGCTTCTTCAGGGTCTCGGTTTTCTCCGGTGACATGGCTTTGGAGGCCGGCTTGCGTTTTGCGGGAGTGGTGATCGGCTCTGCCATCCATCGAGCATACGGGGCCCGCCGCCCAAGCTCCATTTGTGCAAAAGCTACAACACGCTTTGGCCTGAATCACAGTTCCGGATCAGCGTTCAAGCCGGGAAACGACGACGGCGGCCCCCGCCTTCCGGTGGGAGCCGCCGTCGTATGTTGCTGGGTGCCTAGGAGTCGCCGCCCGCGTTGCCGGTGGTACCGGCATTGACGTTGTGCAGGCGGTACTTCTCGATGGCCTGGGCAGGAGCCTGGGCGTCCACTTCGCCCCGGCGGGCGAGCATCTCCAGGGAACGGACCACAACTGAGTGGACGTCGTTCTTGAAGAAGCGGCGCGCCGCGGCGCGGGTGTCCGAGAAGCCGAAGCCGTCAGCGCCGAGCGAGGCAAACTCGTTCGGCAGGAACTGGCGGATCTGGTCCGGCACGGCCTTCATGTAGTCCGTGACGGCCACGATCGGTCCGGTCGCACCCGCGAGCTGCTGGGTGACGAACGGCACGCGGGCGGGCTGGCCGGGGTTGAGGAAGGCTTCTTCCTCGGCGGCCATTGCGTCGCGGCGCAGTTCGGTCCACGACGTTACGGACCAGACGTCCGCCGAGACGCCCCAGTCCTCGGCAAGGACGCGCTGGGCTTCGAGGGCCCAGGGCACGGACACTCCGGAGGCGAGGATCTGCGTGCGCGGGCCGTCATTTTTGGCCGGTGCGAGCAGGTAGATGCCCTTGATGATGCCCTCGACGTCGGGCTCCGCCGGTGCCGGCGGCTGCACGATCGGCTCGTTGTAGACCGTTATGTAGTACATCACGTTCCGCGACGGGTCGTTGTCGGCGGGGCCGGGGCCGTACATCCGGTTGAGACCGTCGCGCATGATGACGCCGATCTCATAGCCGTAGGCCGGGTCGTAGGTGACGACGGCCGGGTTGGTGGCGGCCAGGATGGGGGAGTGTCCGTCGGCGTGCTGCAGGCCTTCGCCGGTCAGTGTGGTGCGGCCGGCGGTGGCTCCGATGATGAACCCGCGGGTCATCTGGTCTGCGGCGGCCCAGAAGGAGTCCCCGGTGCGCTGGAAGCCGAACATCGAGTAGAACACGTAGACGGGGATCAGCGGTTCGCCGTGCGTGGAGTAGGCGGTGCCGGCGGCGGTGAAGGCCGCCACCGAGCCGGCTTCGTTGATGCCGGCGTGCACGATCTGCCCCGCGATGGACTCCTTGTACGCAAGGACCAGCTCGCGGTCCACGGACAGGTAGTTCTGCCCGTTCGGGTTGTAGATCTTCGCGGTCGGGAAGAACGCATCCATGCCGAACGTGCGGGCCTCGTCCGGGATGATTGGCACGATCCGCTTGCCAAACTCCTTGTCCCGCATGAGGTCTTTCAGGAGCCGGACAAACGCCATCGTGGTGGCTGCCTGCTGCTTGCCGGAGCCGCGGTTGGCGACCTCGTAGACTTTCTCATCCGGGAGGGTGAGCTCGGTGTGATTGGAACGGCGTTCGGGGACGAACCCGCCGAGTTCCTTGCGCCGGCCCATCAGGTACTGGATCTCCGGGGAGTCCATGCCGGGGTGGTAGTACTGTTCTGGCACCTCAGCCGCTTCCAGGGCTATGCCGGGATCGCCAATTTCATGGGCGCGCGCTTCGTGGTTACGGATGCCGCGATGCAGCCGATCATTCGCGAGGCCGCCAGGCGCGGGCTCGGTTACCTGGACGACGGCTCGGCGCCGCGCAGCGTTGCCTCCGCGCTGGC
>JAODMA010000157.1 GCA_025464545.1 Arthrobacter sp.
GGTGCCGACGCCGGCGACCGGCTCCACCCGCGGGTCTCCGGATACGTAGCCGTGGTGGTGAAACTGCACGGGCTTTCCTCACTTCGCTGTGGGGCTGCTATCGGCGCACCGTGTTCTATATGAGAACTCGACGTTCGATAATTGAAATTTGTATCGTGGCTTCAACTGTAGGGCAGATGTGATGCGGACGACAAGTCGCTTTTTCCCGCCCAGTCGACGCGGCTCCAGTGGTCGAAAAAAGAGGGATTGACGGACGGTGGCTGGTAGTGCATGGTGATCGTATATCATTTCGTACCTGATGAGGAGACAGCTTTGGAGCAGGTCAACGAGGACACCTTGGCGGCAGCACGCAAGGTGATTGCGGTGCACGTCAACTACCCGAGCCGGGCAGCCCAGCGCGGCCGGACACCGGCGCAGCCCTCCTACTTCCTCAAACCCTCGAGCTCACTGGCGCTGACCGGCAACGCCGTGGAACGCCCGGCAGGCTGCGAACTGCTCGGATACGAAGGCGAGATCGCCCTCATCATCGGAAAGGCCGCCCGGCGGGTGGGAATCGACGACGCCTGGAGCCATGTCGCTGCTGTTACCGCCAGCAACGACCTCGGCGTCTATGACCTCCGCTACGCGGACAAGGGCTCTAACCTGCGGTCCAAGGGCGGCGACGGCTTCACCCCGGTTGGCCCCGGCCTTCTCCCGGCAGACGCCGTCGACCCCGCCAACCTGCGCATCCGCACCTGGCACAAAGGCGAACTGGTCCAGGACGACACCACCGGGGATCTGCTCTTCCCGTTCGCCCGGATCGTTGCCGACCTGTCCCAGCTGCTCACCCTCGAAGAGGGAGACATCATCCTGACCGGCACCCCGGCCGGTGCCTCCGTGGCCAAGCCGGGCGACGTCGTCGAGGTCGAAGTCAGCACCACTGATGTCAGCCTCTCCACGGGCCGCCTGGTCACCCGGGTGGAGGAAGGCTCGATGCCGTTCGCCGATTTTGGCGCCCAGCCCAAGACGGATGACCTCCAGCGTGAGGAAGCCTACGGTTCGCGGGAAGCGGCCGGGATCGCCCCCGCCGAATCGGCTCTGTCCCCCGAGCTCAAGGCGAAGCTCGAAAGCGTCTGCACTGCCACCCTCTCCTCGCAGCTGCGCAAGCGCGGGCTGAACAACGTGAGCATCGACGGCCTCACCTCCACCCGCCCGGAAAAGCGGGTGGTGGGCCTCGCCCGGACCCTCCGCTATGTGCCCAACCGCGAGGACCTCTTCAAGACCCACGGCGGCGGGTACAACGCCCAGAAGCGGGCGATCGATTCCGTCAATGAGGGCGAAATCCTGGTGATGGAGGCGCGCGGCGAGAAGGGCACCGGCACCATCGGCGACATCCTGGCCCTGCGCGCCCAGGTCCGCGGCGCGGCAGCCATCATCACCGACGGCGGCGTCCGTGATTTCTCGGCGGTGGCCGCCATGGAACTGCCCACCTACTACGCCAACCCGCACCCCGCCGTGCTGGGCCGCCGCCACATCCCGTGGGACACGGACATCACCATCGCCTGCGGCGGGGCGACCGTACAACCCGGTGACATCATCGTGGCCGACTCGGACGGCATCCTGGTGATCCCGCCGGCGCTGGCCCAGGAGGTGGCTGACGACTCCATCGTGCAGGAGCGTGAGGAAACGTTCATCGCCGAAATGGTTGAGCAGGGCCACAGCGTGGACGGCCTCTACCCTTTGAATGCAGCCTGGCGCGCCAAGTATGCGGAATGGGAAGCAGGGCGGTCCGATGACTGAAACAGTTATGGCCGGCAGCAAGTCGGAACAGGCCTACACAGCCGTGAAGGCCAAGATAGTGGAAGGCATTTTCACCCCCGGTTACCGGCTGGTGCTGGGTAGCATTGCCAAGGACCTCGGGTTCAGCGTGGTCCCGGTCCGTGAAGCCATCCGCAGGCTGGAAGCTGAAGGCCTGGTGAAGTTCGAACGCAACGTGGGGGCCACAGTCTCCGGGATCGATCCCACCGAGTACCTCTACACCATGCAGACCCTGAGCATCGTGGAAGGCGCCGCCACAGCCTTGTCCGCTCCGCTGATCTCCGGGGCGGATATCGCCCGGGCGCGTGCCGTGAACGAGGAGATGCGTGAGTGCCTGAAGCATTTCAATCCCGTCCGGTTCACGCAACTGAATCAGGACTTCCACAGCGTGCTCTTCGAACCCTGCCCCAACCCGCACATTCTGGACCTCGTCCACCGCGGCTGGAATCGACTGGCTGCACTGCGGTCTTCCACGTTCCGCTTCGTCCCGGGCCGCGCCCACGAGTCGGTGGACGAGCATGAGGCCCTCCTGAAGCTCATCGAAGCGGGAGCGGACGCGGACCAGATCGAAAAGGCCGCCCGGCTGCACCGCTCCGCCACTCTGGACGCCTACCTCAGCCAAGCCAAGAACATCTGACTCACTCCCGCAGCAAGCCGACAGATCCACCCAGCAGTAAGGAAACAACAATGACGTTCACTTCCGCAGAAACCAGCACTCATTACGTGCCGCAGGACCTGCCCACCCACATCCAGCACTACATCAACGGCCAGTTCGTTGATTCGGTGGGCGGCACGACCTTCGATGTCCTGGACCCGGTCTCCAACACCAACTACGCCACTGCCGCCGCCGGCCAGAAGGAAGACATCGACCTCGCCGTCGGCGCCGCCCGCGAAGCATTTGTGAACGGCCCGTGGCCGCAGATGAAGCCACGGGAGCGTGCCCGGATCCTGAACAAGATCGCCGACGCCGTCGAGGCCCAGGAAGCACGGCTCGCCGAACTCGAGACCTTCGACACCGGCCTGCCCATCACCCAGGCCAAGGGCCAGGCTCTGCGGGCGGCGGAGAACTTCCGGTTCTTCGCGGACCTGGTCGTGGCCCAGTTCGACGACGCCATGAAAGTCCCCGGCTCCCAGATCAACTACGTGAACCGCAAACCCATCGGCGTCGCCGGGCTCATCACGCCGTGGAACACCCCGTTCATGCTGGAATCCTGGAAGCTGGCACCGGCCCTGGCCACTGGCAACACCGTGGTCCTCAAGCCGGCTGAATTCACGCCGCTGTCGGCTTCCCTCTGGGCGCAGATCTTCAAGGACGCCGGCCTGCCCGACGGCGTCTTCAACCTGGTCAACGGCCTCGGCGAGGAGGCCGGCGACGCCCTGGTGAAGCACCCGGACGTCCCGTTGATCTCCTTCACCGGCGAAACCACCACCGGCCAGACCATCTTCCGCAACGCCGCCGCCAACCTCAAGGGCCTCTCCATGGAACTCGGCGGCAAGTCCCCCTGCGTGGTCTTCGCCGACGCCGACCTGGACGCCGCCATCGACTCCGCCCTTTTCGGGGTGTTCTCCCTCAACGGCGAGCGCTGCACCGCCGGCTCCCGGATCCTGGTGGAACGCGCCATCTACGACGAGTTCTGCGAGAAGTTCGCCGCCCGTGCCAGGAACATCGTCGTCGGCGACCCGCACGATCCGAAGACCGAGGTCGGCGCGCTGGTGCACCCGGAGCACTACGAAAAGGTCGCGAAGTATGTGGAGATCGGCAAAACGGAAGGACGGCTGCTGGCCGGCGGCGGCCGGCCCGAGAACATGCCCGCAGGGCTCAACAACAGCAACTACATCGCCCCCACCGTTTTCGCCGACGTCGCCCCCGACGCCCGGATCTTCCAGGAAGAGATCTTCGGCCCCGTCGTCGCCATCACCCCGTTCGAGAACGAGGACGAGGCCCTCGCCCTGGCGAACAACACGCGCTACGGGCTCGCCGCCTACATCTGGACCCAAAACCTGACCCGGGCGCACAACTTCTCCCAGAACCTGGAAGCCGGCATGGTCTGGCTGAACAGCCACAACGTTCGGGACCTGCGCACCCCGTTCGGCGGCGTCAAGGCCTCCGGCCTGGGCCACGAGGGCGGCTACCGCTCCATCGATTTCTACACCGACCAGCAGGCCGTGCACATCACGCTCGGCGCTGTTCACACCCCTAAATTCGGCCACACGCCCAAATCCGGCGCGTAAGAGACGCCGTCCTCCAGGCCGGCCTGCCGCCGTCGGACGCCAACCAGACCCCTTTCAAAGAAGAGAGAACAGCATGACGAACTTCGTTCCCACCCCCACCGTTCCGGCTCCGGACATCGTCCGCTGCGCCTACATGGAGATCGTTGTCACCGACCTCGCCATGTCCCGCGAG
>JAODMA010000180.1 GCA_025464545.1 Arthrobacter sp.
TTGATCTTCGCCAGGGAGCGCCCGCCGAGGGTCACGCCATGGTAGATCATGACGTCCTCGCCGATCTCGGCGGGCTCGCCCAACCCGACACCCATGCCATGGTCACGGAAGAAACGCCGGCCGATGCTTGCCCCGGGGTGGATCTCGATTCCGGTAAGGAAGCGGGCCAGCTGGGAGACCAGCCGCGCCGGGAAGCGCAGGGCAGGGTTCTGCCACATCCGGTGCGTCAGGCGGTGAAACCAGATTGCATGAAGGCCGGAGTAGGCAAAGAAGTTCTCAAAAGAACCTCGAGCCGCCGGGTCGTGTGACCGGGCGGCGTCGAGGTCTTCCTTAAGTCTTGCGAAAAAGCTCACAAAGACCTTTCTACAGGAATCGGGGGAAGGCGAGCCGGGTCTCAGCCGCGGATGTCGTCATAAAGGACGGTGGAGATGTAGCGCTCCCCGAAATCGCAGACGACGGCAACAATGAGTTTACCGGCGTTCTCCGGGCGCTTGGCGAGCTCCAGGGCCCCCCAGACGATCGCACCGGAAGAGATGCCGCCGAGGATGCCTTCCTGCACGCCGAGCTCGCGGGCGACGCGGACGGAGTCCTCCAGGGTGGCGTCCAGGACCTCGTCGTAGACGTTGGTGTCGAGGATCTCCGGGATGAAGTTGGCGCCGATCCCTTGGATCTTGTGCGGGCCCGGCGCGCCGCCATTGAGGATTGCGGAATCCTTCGGCTCGATCGCGACGATCTGGACGTCAGGGTTGCGTTCCTTCAGGACCTGGCCGACGCCCGTGACGGTGCCGCCGGTGCCGATCCCGGCGACGAAGATGTCCACCTTGCCGTCGGTGTCCGCCCAGATTTCCTCGGCAGTGGTGGTGCGGTGGATCTCCGGGTTGGCCTCATTGGCGAACTGCTGGGCCCAGATGGAGTTTTCCGTGTTGGCGACGATTTCCTGGGCCTTCTCGACTGCACCGCGCATGCCCTCGGAGCCTGGGGTGAGTACGATCTCGGCACCGTAGGCGCGGAGCATGACCCGGCGTTCGGTGGACATGGTCTCCGGCATGGTCAGGATGACTTTGTAGCCGCGGGCTGCGCCCACCATGGCCAGGGCGATGCCGGTGTTGCCCGAGGTGCCTTCGACGATGGTGCCGCCGGGCTTGAGGGCACCGGACTTTTCGGCGGCGTCAACAATCGCGACGCCAATGCGGTCCTTGACGCTGTTCGCCGGATTGTAGAACTCCAGCTTGACGGCCACTGTGGCGTCAAGCCCTTCGGTGAGCCGGTTCAACCGGACCAGCGGGGTGCCGCCAACCAGCTGGGTAACATCGTCATAGATCCGTGCCATGGGTATGTGCGCCTATCTGAAGAAGGGGAATACTGGGGTCAGCCTAACGAGGGCCTGCCGGGGCTAGCTAAGCATTAAGCCATGCAGAGTAATATTTCCTGGCCTTGGCGAGCTTCGGGTTGATGATCACCTGGCAGTAGCCCTCTTCCGGGTACTTGGCGTAGAAGTCCTGGTGCATGGTTTCCGCGGGGTGGAACGTCGACAGCCGGGTCACCTCGGTCACGATCGGGTGGGACCACAGCGCCTGGTTGCGCTCGATCGCTTCCTCAAAAAGGATCTTCTCCTCGGTCGTCTCATAGAACATCGAGGAGCGGTACTGCGTCCCGACGTCGTAACCTTGCCGGTTGAGCGTGGTGGGATCGTGGAGTGCGAAGAACATGTCCAGGATGATCTCCGCCGGGATCACATCCTCGTCGAACGTAACCGCCACCACCTCGGCATGTCCGGTGGTTCCGGAGCACACGGAGTAATAGTCGGGGTGGTGGTCGTGGCCTCCGGTGTAGCCGGAAACGACGGAGCTGACACCCTTGGTTTTCTGGTACACGGCGTCGAGGCACCAGAAGCAGCCTCCGCCGAGGACAAAAGTTTTCATGCTCTGTTCAATGGTTGAAGCGCCCGGATGATTCCCGGGCCCGGTGCCCCGGGACGCCGATAGGGTAAAAATGAGGGTATGGAAGCTGCAAACACCGACCTTTCAGACGGCTCTGCCGGAGGCAAGAACACCGAAAGCACTGCCGCGGGCGGGGCGGAAACACCCTCCGGGCCACCCACGCTGGGCATGATCCTGCTGGCCGTGGAAGAGCTCTGGCCGGAATCCCTGGCCGAGGAGTGGGACGAGGTGGGCCTAGTGGCGGGCCATCCTTCGGCGCCGGTGAGCAGGATCCTCTTCGCCGTCGATCCGACTCTCGAGGTCATCGAAGAGGCCGTCGAATGGGGTGCGGGGCTGTTGATCACGCACCATCCGCTGTTGCTCAAGGGCGTGACTTCGGTCGCCGCGACCACTGCCAAGGGCCGGGCCGTGCACCGGCTGATCGAGTCCGGTACCGGGCTGCTGACAGTACACACCAACGGTGATTCCGCCGTCGGCGGCGTGTCCGATGTCCTCGCGGACGCACTCGGCCTGCAGAACGTCGCCCCCCTGACCCAGGCGGCGGCCGGCCTGCCCGAAGAGGGGATCGGACGGGTCGGGGACCTCGAGGAAGTCCTGACGCTGGGCGACTTCGCCGCCCGTGTTTTTGGCATTCTGCCGGCAGTCGCCGGTGGCGTGCGGGTGTCCGGGGACAGGGACGGTCTGGTCCGGCGCGTTGCCGTCTGCGGCGGGGCCGGTGACTCCTTGTTCGGCGAGGTCCGGGCCAGCAATGCCGACGTCTACCTGACGGCCGATCTGCGGCACCATCCGGCGTCGGAAGCCCGCGAGGCCGCCGTCAACGACCGGCCCTACCTGATCGACGTTTCACACTTCGCCAGCGAGTGGCTGTGGCTGCCCGCCGCCGCGGAGGCGCTCGGCAATGTCCTCACCGATCAGGGGCACGACGTTCAGATCCGGGTCAGCACCACCAACAGCGACCCGTGGGACTTCATTCTGACTCCGGGCGGGGACTAGAGTCTAGGGAGCGCCGATAAGGTGCCCGGCTGAACGCCGGAAGGGAACAAGCGGAGGTAATAGTGGCCAAGGCAGCACCGGCGGAACAGTTGAAGTTGCTCGAATTGCAGGGTCTTGATGCCAAACTCAAGTCTTTGTCCAACCGCCGCCGAAGCCTTGAAAGCGACTCCCGGATCACCGACCTCGAGGCTGCCCTTGGTGTGGCCAACGGGGAACTGGGTGCTGCGAAAGTGGCCGTCCACGATGCCGAACTCGAGCTCAAGCGCGCCGAAGCCGACGTGGAACAGGTTGCTTCCCGGATCGAACGCGACGAGGCGAGGCTGAACAGCGGCACCGGCCTGTCGAAGGATCTCGTGGCCCTGCAGAAGGACCTCGTCTCCCTCAACAAGCGCCGCTCCGACCTCGAAGATGTCGAACTCGAGGTTCTGGAGCGTCTGGACACCCTGCGCCTCCGCCAGGCCACGCAGCAGCAGATCGTTGATGACATCCAGGGATCCTTCGGCGTCATCCGCGCCGAACTGGACGAGCAGCTGGCCGAGATCGCGGCCGAGGCCACAGTGGTGCGCGGCAAGCGGGCCGAATTCGCTGAAGGACTCGAGGCGGGCCTGCTCGCGGTCTACGAGAAGACCCTGGCCAAGCGCGGCGTCGGTGCGGCCCGGCTTTTCCACGGCACTTCAGAAGGCTCCGGCATGCACCTGAGCCCCGGCGACCTGGCCGAGATCAAGGCCGCGGCCGAGGACGACATCGTGTTCTGCCCGGATTCCGGCTGCATCCTGGTCCGCTCTGACGAGTGGGCGTAGCGGCCGCTACAGGATGATGTTGAGGGCGTGCGGCTTCCGGGCCGTGCCCTCAACGAGTTCCGCGGTCCATTTTTCGGCCGCCGCTTTCTGCAGCTGGACGGGCGTCGCCGGGGCCTTGCCCCGGCGCGTCAGCAGGTGCCGCGCCAGCTCCCCGCGCGTGTGCTTGGCGAAGTGGCTGACCACCTTGCGGACCCCGCCGACTTCACTGAACACATTGACCGCGACAGTCTGCGGCGCCGGGGGAGTCCATGCCGCTGCGTAGGTGCTGGAGCGGCAGTCGACCAATAGCTCACCCTCGGCGGCGGCCAGCAGCGCCTCGGTGAGTTGCGGCTTCCAGAACGACGCGAGCCGTCCGACGTCGGGAAGCGCAGTGCCCATCGAGAGCCGGTACGCAGGTACCCGGTCCCCGAAGCGGATGGCGCCCCAGAGAGCGGAAACCACCAGGACCGACGCCTCCGCTTTCTTCCGCTGCACCGCAGTCAGGGAGTCGTAGCCCAGCGCGTCGTAGAGCACGCCGGAATAGACCTGGTGGGCGGGAGCGGCGGGTTCGGCGTGCAGCCGGGTGTTGCGTTCGACGTCGGCGCGCAGCGAGGCGCCGACACCCAGCAGCGCGAGGGCGTCCTTGTGGGCGCTGACTGTGCCGAGCGCCTCCAGCACTTTGGCCCGGTAGCTGTTGAGGCCCGGGAAGCTCAGGGAGGCCCAGTCGACGGCGTCGCCGCCAACGGCGGGAGTCTTGCCTTCGGAGGGCGGCAGCAGAATCAGCACCGTCCGATCTTACCGGCGACGGTGCGCACGACGGCGCCGCTGGTTATCAGCTCAGGCGAGGTTCCGGCCAAAAAAGGACAGGAATACTGCTACGGGCAGCTGCTCTTGCGTACTCCAAGGCCGCCGGCGCCAAAGCCGGCGGCTGCGAGTTGCAGCAGTGAACGCCGTGTCTCGGCGGCTAGGCGGCCTTCACCGGGGAAGCCTGGGTGGTGGCGGCCTGGGCGGCTTGAGCGGTGGCGGCTTGCGCGGCCTGATTTTCGCGCGACAGGAAGGCGGACAGCTCGCCGATGGTACTCA